>NZ_JBSXNH010000088.1:0-10364 GCF_056857535.1 Vreelandella sp. L-25 | reverse complement strand
ACCACTCGTCTACCGAAGGCGGCAGCAGGTAATCGGTCTGGCGATCCACAGGGATGAAGCGGCTCATGGCGATCTTCTCAGCTCGGCGATGACGGTGGTCAGTATCTCACGGTGCAACGGAAAGACCGACAGGCTGCTAGCCACGCTAAATAAGTCGATTCTGGCGCACTCAGCGACACCCCAGGCCACGTTGCCACACGTGCTTCTAACGCTGCTCGATGGCTGCGTAGAACGTCCAGCAGTGCTTGTCGCCAAGGCTCGCCCTCTTGATACGCTGCCTCGGCGGCCACCAAGCCCAGCACATTTCCATCCGGTAGAAACCCTTTTGTGGCCGTGGCAAAGCGCTTTCGTAGCGTGGCGTCGGGAATGACCGCGCAGGCGCTGGTTAACCCGGCCACGTTGAATGTTTTTGAGGGCGCCCATAGAGTAATCGTGCGTTTGGCAAGCTTAGGGAACAGCGCCGCCAGGGGGCGATGGCGTGCTCCTTCATCCAGCAGCAAATCACAGTGCAGCTCATCGGAGACTACCCATAAATCATGGCGCTCGACCAAGGCGGCTAACTGCTCAAGCTCGCTCAGCATCCATACGCGCCCGGTCGGGTTATGAGGGTGGCACCAGAGCAGTAGCCGGGTTTGCGGGGTAATGGCCGCTTCCAGCGCTGCGATATCCAGCTGCCAAGGCTCGCCAGGGGCGGCTGGCTCCGCTAACATCGCCTGTTGCGCTAGCCGCCCAGTGCGTTCAGCCACGGCCAGGAAGGGCGGGTAAATAGGTGCAATGGTCAGCACGCCCTCCCCTGGCTGGGTCAATGCCATGGCAGCAAAGTGCAGCGCGGGCACTACACCAGGTAGCCACTGCTGCCATTCGGGCTCAATGGTCCACGCATAGTGGTGAGCGCTCCACTGGCAAAGGGCCGCGGTGAGCGTGGCGGGCACTTCGCCATAGCCGTAAACGCCGTGGGCCACCCGCCGTTGGAGCGCGTCGATTACCGCAGGCGGCGAATGAAAGTCCATATCGGCGACCCATAGCGGCAGCACATCCTGCGCATAGCGGTGCCATTTCTGCGAGGCGTAATTTCCTTCGGGAGCGCGTCGCTCGACGGGCGTGGCAAAATCGAACGCCATAACAAATCTCACTTATTTCCACGGGAGTAAACACTGAGCATGCCGCAAGATGACTTTTATACCAAGATGCGCGCTGGCCTATCGGCGCTGTTGCGGCAGTGGCGCTCGCTGGGGCAGGCAGATGCCGACCAGCTGGCACTCATCCTGGCAGAAACCGCTAGGGTCGCTAAACTAGGCACCCCCGATGCTACGCCAAGTGGCGCCACGCTAGAGCAGTGGAGCCAAGACCAGCAGGGCGAGATACCGCTGTGGGCGCCACGCACGGCGGTGTTTCTGCTCAACCAGATGCCCGCTCGGCCCACCCCGCAAAGCGATGAAGAAGCCTGCGCCTGGGCGTACTGCTGGCTGCGTAACCGCTCGTTTGATTCGCTGGATGCAGCCCGCGCCGCCCTGCCTGCCCACTTAGCCGAACCGCTGGACGAGGCTCTGGCAGCTGCCTGGAGCGACCAACAGGGGCTGAGGCTGGTATAGCTTAGCGCCGTTTGCGCCCCGGTGATTTCGGTTTAAAGCCCGCAGGCTTGGTGGCAAGCCAATCGACAAAAGCGCGAATATCGGCATCGTTCATCAACGCTTCCAAACTAGCCAAGCGGTCGGCCAGTTCGCGCTCGCTGTAGAGACGGAGAATGTGCTTATGGCAGGGATGACACAGCCACACAATGGCCGTTAGCCGCTCTTCACGGCTATGGCGCTTTTGATAACGCGGCTTGTTATGCAGCGTCCTTGGAATGAGATGGTGCTTGGTGAGCGGCGATGCACGCTGGCACAGTTCGCAGCCACTGGGTTTAGGCGGCGGAGAGAGCACGTGGGTGCCGGAATCCGGTGAAAGGGGCACGGTAAACAGCCTCGCACGCTAGCAACGTCTTAACGGTTAATAACACCTAATGTGCTAAAAATCAGCGACATAATAATAGCAACCACATAATAAACGTAAGGAAAACGCCGCATGGTAGAAGTACCACTCACTTGGCAGTTAGCAAAGCTGGGGCTCTCCGTCAGCATGGTTTTGGGCTTAAGCGCTATCGCTGTCCGTGCAAGCCCACGCATTGCAGGGCTACTCTCAGGTTATCCTTTAGGCACCGCACTAGCGCTGTTTTTTATCGGTTTAGAGATCTCGCCCACCTTCGCTACCCAGAGCGCCGTGCATACGCTGGCCGGGTTTACCGCGACAATGGCATTGGGGGCAGGTTATGTGGTCACAGGCCGCCAGCCTGGCATCAAGGGCGTTATTAGCGGTGTGCTGGGAGGCTTTGCCGCGTGGCTGGTCATGAGTACCCTGCTCGCGCAGTTCAGCTTCACCCGCTTCAGCGGCACGCTGGTGACGCTTTGTGCCATTGGCGTCTTCAGTTGGCTGTTCCGCTCCATTCCCGATGTGAAGAGTACCGCGAGCAGCGCCTTTTCTTGGCCCGCGCTAGCGGCACGCGCGGGGCTTGCCACTGTTATTATTTTTGCTATCACCCGTATCGCCCACTGGCTCCCCCCAGAGTGGGCAGGCACGCTGGCTGCATTTCCCGTCACCATGCTGCCATTTTTGCTGATCCTGCACGTGGGGCATGGGTATGCCCCCGTCGCCACAGTCATTAAGCATTATCCCATGGGCCTTGGCTCGCTGCTGAGCTATACCCTATGCGTTTCGTACACTTACAGCACGCTGGGGCTTTTCTGGGGAACGCTGGCAGGATTTCTCGCCGCGACCCTATGGCTGCTTGGCTGGATGCAGTTCACTGCTTGGCAACAGCGCCGTAACGCTTGACCAAGCGCTCGCTTGGGTTAATTCTGGGAGGGTTCTTACCTCCCTCGTTCCCTCTAATAATAAGGATAGCGCTATGTTCACTCGCACCATTGAGCCCGCTTTTTACGATACGGATGCCCTCGGCCATATTAATAACACGCGGCTCCCCGCTTGGTTTGAGCTGGCACGCAACGACCTGTTCAAACTGTTTACGCCCGACCTGAACCCTAAACAGTGGCGATTAATCATGGCGCGCATGGAAGTGGATTACCGCGCTGAACTGTTTTACGGCCATGACATCGAAATCCGTACCTATCTAACCCGTTTGGGCAACAGCTCGTTTACCGTCACCCAGGAAGCGCGGCAGCATGGTACGCTGACCAACTTAGGGCATACGGTAATGGTGCAGTACGACCATCAAGAGAAGCGCGCCGTTCCTATTGAGGGTGAGCTGCGCGAGGCGCTGACAGCACATTTGGATACCGCGCCCGCCTCCGCTTAATTCCCCCTGCCATGTATGGTGGGGCCTTCCAGGAGTCACCATGGCTATTCGCTATAATCTCTGGATTGATCCTGACAACACGGCGCAGCATCGCGCCGTGGAAGCCGACCTTGAACGCTACTTCATGGAGCGCTTCGCTGATTACCCGCATATCCGCTTGTTCGGCGCAGACCCCTACGATTATGATGCCCCATTCAATCGACTTTACGACGTGCTAATGGCCCGCGCAGCTGAGTATTGCGAGGAGAAATGGCGCTATGTCGCTTCTCCAGAGCAGCTTAACCGCTGCTTTTTCCGTGCCGTTGGCCGCTCAAATAAATTTGTTCAAGACGACCGAAAGTGAGAGTTCTACGCAATGGTAATTCGTACCGACCAAGCACCCGACGAGCGCCAGCTGGCGATTATTACCCAACAGCTCGGGCGAGCGCCTCGCGGTATCGAAGCCGTTGCAGCCACGGATACACAGGGCACCCCTTTAGTGCTGCGCATGTCGCCGATTGTGGATGGCAAGCCTTTCCCCACGCTTTACTGGCTCTGCTCCGACCTGCTTAAAATCGAGATTTCGCGCATTGAAGCCGTCGGCGTGATCAAGTCGCTAGAACAGCGTCTGCAGGACGAACCTGACTTCTTAGCCGCTTACCAACAGAGCCATCGCGATTACGTTGATGCCCGCTGGCGCTTTATGAGCGAGGCTCAGCGCGAAGAAGTGGCACGCCTGGGCTACACCGATGTTCTCACCGAACGCGGTGTAGGCGGCATCAGCAACTGGCAGCAGGTGCGCTGCCTACATACTCAATACGCCCATCATCTGTGCGGTAACAATGTGATTGGACAGTGGATGGACGAACACTACGACGTACAGCGCTGCCTAGGCTAGATGTCCTGCAATGCCTCCCGCTGATTCACCCTTAACTCCTCGATAAGGACTCCCCGACTATGTCACGCATCTGTGTTTACCTCGGCTCAAGAGAGGGCAACAGCCCAGCATTCCGCCAAGCCGCCCATACGCTTGGCACGGCTCTTGGGCAACGCGGGCACACCTTGGTATACGGCGGCGCACGCGTCGGACTAATGGGGGAACTGGCCAATGCAGCGCTAAACGCGGGCGGCAGCGTCATCGGCGTTATGCCCGACCATCTCGTTGAGCGTGAACAGGCACATTTCGGCTTAACCGAGCTGATTTGCGTGCCTAATATGCATGAACGTAAAGCCACCATGGCGGCGAACGCTGACGCCTTTATCGCCTTGCCCGGTGGCATTGGCACGTTTGAGGAGCTGTTTGAGATCTGGACCTGGGGCTATTTGGGGCTACACGACAAGCCGATGGGCCTGCTAGATACCGATGGATTTTACGCCCCACTGCTGGCGTTTTTAGACAGCACGGTCAGCCACGGTTTTCTGGCGCAAGCTACACGAGATATGCTGCTTGATGCACCGACGCCCAGCCAGCTATTAGACGCTTTAGAAGCAGAACTAAGCTGAGTACGAGCAGAGTAGAATGGAAATTTATACTTTGGTAGTCAGCGTGCGCGTACGCTGATAGGTGAGCTGGAGCAAGCGAGCATCTTCCCCAGCACGGTGGCGGTGGATGCCACGCTCAGCCACTACCGCCTCTTTGGTATCGCTCCACAGCGCCTGTTGCTCTTCGCTGAGCAGGATGCGTAGCGCTTCCAGGCGAAAGCGTGGCAGCATGCCAGCATGGTGGAACAGTAACGACAGCCAGGTATTATCGTAGCCCCAACTATCGCTATAAGCCTTACCTAGCTCCCGCAGTTCATCATTAAGCCACTGGGCAACTTGGCGCACCGGGTAGCCCTCTTTCATCAGCCGATCACGAGAAATACCGTGCAGTAGCTCGGCTTTTGGATCCCAATGGGTCCACTCATCTAATGGCTGAATAAGAAACGCGCAGCAGCTACCGTCAGCACGCGCAATGCCAACTTCAATCGGGTAGCTGCCGCGCCCAAATCCGGACGCTTCAATATCTAGCACTGTGGGTAGCGTCTCGGACACTGACTTCCTCTTTTACGTATCGCAACCTGACTGACGATTTAGGCGGCGGCCATCTCCACTGCTGGCTGTTGCTCTGCCATGCGCTGCCAGTAATCGGCCTGCTCGTGATCTACCGCCAAGCCTAGCTCACCGATTCGGTAAGCACGCGCCAGGCGCTCAGCCGCTAAGTAGTGCCCCGCCTGTGCCGCACGGGCATACCAGGTGACCGCATAATCCTCACGGCGCGGATACTGAACGCAACCATGCTCGTGAATTTGCGCGAGCTGGTACTGCGACTTTACATCGCCCGCTTGGGCAGCTTCCAGTACATAACGTGCTCCACGGGCTTTGTCTTGGGGAGACAGGCTGCGGTGGAACAGCATATGGCCATAAATGGATTGGGCATCCGGATGCCCCGCTTCAGCACACCGCTTAAACAGTCGCATGGTAAGACGCTGCGTACGCGGTGAGCGAGGTAATAACCAACGAGAGTGAAACAACTGTTCGGCTAGACGAAATTCCAACCGAGTAAACAACGATGATGCCTGCGGCATGGCCAACCACCCTGCCTATCTGTTGAGATCTTCGGCTAACCATCTCACCTTCCGCGACGGCTAACCATACGATAAACCGGCGCTTGGCCGGTCGATGGGCTGGCAAGCATACGCCTGCCTTCGCCATGACTCAACCCTATTGATTTGCTGCTTTTGTAGACCCTCGCTAACATGCCTCCCACAGGCTGGTATCGGCGATATGGATCGCCACCTTTCCAGACACATTTTCGCCTTAGCGAGGAGACAATCATGCAAACGCGCCCACTGGGTAGAACCGGAATTGAGGTCAGCCGACTCTGTCTAGGCACCATGACCTTTGGTGAGCAAAACAGCGAAACTGAGGCTCATGAACAGCTCGACCGCGCGGTGGCGTTCGGTATTAACTTTATCGACACGGCGGAGATGTATCCAGTTCCCCCAAAAGCAGAGACACAAGGGTTAACAGAGATTTATATCGGTAGTTGGCTAAAAGCACGAGGCGCTCGCGACGATGTCATCATCGCTACCAAAGCGGCAGGCCCAGGTTTGGAGCATATCCGCGGCGGCCCCAAAATGAGCCGGGACCACCTTCATCAAGCCATTGATACCAGCCTTGAGCGTCTGCAAACGGATTACGTCGATCTGTATCAGTTGCACTGGCCTGATCGTAACACCAACTTTTTCGGCAAACTTGGCTACACCCACGCTGAGCAGGAAGACGCCACTCCGTTGGAAGAGACGCTCTCCGCACTTAAAGAGCTGGTCGATGCAGGTAAAATTCGCGCTGTAGGGCTCTCAAATGATACCCCTTGGGGCGTCATGCGGATGTTACAGCTCTCTGATCAACTAGGACTGCCTCGTGTTGCCTCCATCCAAAACCCCTACAATCTGCTGAACCGTTCATTTGAAGTGGGCTTAGCAGAAGTTGTACATCGTGAAGATGTGGGCCTGCTGGCTTACTCACCGCTGGGGTTCGGCGTGCTGTCAGGCAAGTATCTTAATGGTGCCCAGCCGCCAAAAGGCCGTTTGACTCTCTATGAGCGCTTTAAACGCTATACCTCGCCCGAGGCAGAGGCCGCTACGCAGGCTTACGTCAACCTAGCCAAAGAGCACGGGCTCGATCCAGCGCAGATGGCACTGGCGTTTATTAACTCGCGCAGCTTTCTTACCAGCAATATTATTGGTGCTACCACCATGGATCAGTTGGAAAGCAACTTGGCCAGCGAGAGCTTGAAGCTGGATGAGGAAGTGTTAACCGCCATCGACGACATCCATCGTCGTATGCCCAATCCTTGCCCTTAACGGCTCCTATCGTGCCGATAGCCTCGGCCACCGCCGAGGCTTGGTATAATCTTTCGACTTACTCTTTTTTCGTTACTCATTTCGGGTAGCGACTCTCTTTTGCCACGGCACAAGGAGCACGCCATGCTGAGCGTTATTTCCCCCGCCAAAACGCTGGACTTTGAAACACCCTCCACCACTCAGAACGTCACCCAACCGGACTTCCTCGACTATAGCCAGCCGTTGATCGACATCTTGCGCGACTACTCACCACAGCAGCTAAGCGATCTCATGGGGATTAGCGATAAGCTGGCCGGACTGAATGCGGCTCGCTTTGCTGATTGGCAGCCCCCTTTTTCTCTCGACAACGCGAAACCCGCCGTGCAGGCTTTTCAGGGGGACGTGTACACCGGCCTTAAAGCCGACACCTTTAGCGAAGCGGATAACCAGTTCGCCCAGCAGCATTTACGTATTTTATCGGGCCTATATGGCTTACTACGGCCTCTGGATCTCATCCAGGCCTACCGGCTGGAGATGGGCACCAAACTGCCTAATGACGCAGGTAAGGACCTCTACGCTTACTGGAAGCCGACGCTCACGCATGCACTGAACAGCGCCATCGCTGAGAGCGGCTCGAAAGTGCTGGTGAACTTAGCCTCCAACGAGTACTTCAAAGCCGTAGATGTAAAAAAGCTGGATGCTCAAGTAATAACGCCAGTCTTTAAGGATGAAAAGAACGGTACCTTCAAAATCATCAGTTTCTACGCCAAAAAAGCCCGGGGTTTGATGAGCGCTTGGATCATTCAGCAGCAGATCAATAGCCCGGAGGCGCTCCAGGGCTTCGACGTGGCAGGATACCGCTTTGACACAGCGGCTTCAGAAGGCAATACGCTAGTGTTCACTCGCCGTGAAACGGACCGTTAAGATCAATAGAACGTCACTGTTTGAGCTGCTCGCGGCTTCAGAAAGTGTCGATGGATCTCTTTGAAGGTGGCTGTGTCGCAACGGCAAAGCCACTCATAGGCCACCATATCGGCGGAGACCGCCGTCGCGCCATTTGCACAGGCACGCTCTCTTGCAAGGCGCGCCTCTTCTGGGCGGCGGCTGGCGGCCGCCTCACTGAGCCAGAACACTTTATATCCCGCTTCTAATAGGCCAAGCGCGCTCTGCAGCACACAAATGTGTGCTTCGGTTCCGCATATCACCACTTGTTTGCGGCCAAGGGCTGCCAGCGCCTGTGTAAACGCAGGCTCCTCGGTCACACTAAAGTGTAGCTTTTGCCACGTCTGGTGCGCCCCTAAACCACTCAATAGTCGGGCATCGGTTCCGCCCAGACGCTCGGGATACTGCTCGGTAAGCCATACCGGTACCTGCAAATGGTTGGCAATGCCTGCCAGCCAAGCCGCCTCTTGGATAGCGTTGTTACCTCCTTCTATCACCGGTAGCAATCCGGCCTGAAAATCGACCATGAGCAATACACTTTGAGTCTGATCTAAACGCACTTTTTGCTCCTACTTTTGTCTTTATAGTGAATCCCACCATAACCCACGCGATGCGTTACACGGTAAACTGGCGATTGACTATTTTCTATGCGCTTCATTCAGAGGCGTTGGGCATTACCTGCATCCTTATTGGAGAATCAACATGTTAAGGCAATTCTTTGTCATGCTACTGGTGAGCGTCATGGGCTTTAGCGCCGTAATTGAGCACGCTGAAGCACGCCGTTTAGGCGGCGGTAGCAGTATGGGCAGCGTCTCGCGCTCCGCTGACCGCCCGGCCAGTACACCCGCACAGCAACAGGCGCAGGGCACTCAGCAACAGGGAGCAGGTGCTGCCACCGCTCGCCGTGGTGGTATGGGCGGTATGATGGGTGGGTTACTGGCAGGCGGCCTGCTAGCGGCGCTTTTCTTTGGAGGTGCGTTCGATGAACTGCGCATAATGGATCTCCTGCTGATGGCTGGCATCGCAGCGCTTGCCATCTTCGCTTTCCGGGCCTTTATGCGGCAGCGACGTCCTGCACCTGCCAACGCTGCTGGCTATCAGCGTGAACGCCAGGAGACACAGCACACACCTGCCAGTAACTTCACAGCAGCACCTGGCAGCCTTGCAAGCGGTTTGCAGAGCACGCCGGACTGGTTTGATAAAGAGCGTTTTCTCGGCGGTGCAAAAGAGCATTTTATGACGCTTCAGCGCGCTTGGGATAATAACGATTTCAGCCAAATTCAAGAGTACGTTACGCCAGAGCTTTACAACCTGCTGCGTCAAGAGCGTGCCGAGCAGCCTGCCAATAACCGTACAGAGGTAGTGCGTCTGTTTGCGGAGCTTGGCGATATTAATGAGTACGACGGCCACGCCGAAGCCACCGTCATTTTCCACGGCATTTTGGAAGAGAATGGTGAGCAAACTGAGTTTAACGAAACGTGGCATTTGACCCGTGCCATGCGCGATCAAGCACCTTGGTATTTGCAAGGTATTGAGCAAAACCCAGGCGCATAAACCTAGCTACATAGGTTAATAAGCCCTAAAACACAAAACAGCCGCTTCTTAGCGGCTGTTTTTGTATCGATATAATTTCAAGCTACTCGATAGCTCATGATAAGCGACAGGCTCGCTTAGTCCTCGGCGAACTCTTCAATATTCTCACCCATCTCTTCTAGGCTATCGCCAGCGTCTTCCATGCTCTCATCGATATTCTCACCAGCTTCTTCCGCTGGGCCTTGATTATCACAAGCGGCCAAACCGCCCATCATCATGGCCATTAGTAATGCGAGTGCAAGCTTCTTCATTAGTGGGGTACTCATATCGCCTCTCCTCCTGAGATGGTGCTTCAATAATAGGTACCCACTCATACTAGTTGCTCACCACGCCTACCGCCACCACAGCCTAGTAACTCCTTGTTATTTAATTTCTTAAAACGATCGTTTCAAGGAAGCTTTGTGCATATCGCTGTATACATTAGAGAAAGCAAAAAGCCCCGTGCACGCTGTTGTGCTCGGGGCTTGGGTCATGGCACGCTTATCGAGCGCGCAACAAAAAACCCAGCCTATTGGCTGGGTTTTTTGCGGTATAAGTGCCTGACGATGACCTACTCTCGCATGGGGAGACCCCACACTACCATCGGCGCTAAGCGGTTTCACTGCTGAGTTCGGCATGGGATCAGGTGGTTCACGCTCGCTATGGTCGTCAGGCGTAACTGTAAATGCATA
>NZ_JBSXNH010000087.1:0-36803 GCF_056857535.1 Vreelandella sp. L-25 | reverse complement strand
CCGCTGGAGCCGGTATTTTTCCGGCACACCAAGCAGTATCACGGTGAGCTGCGATACCGCTGGCCGTTACCACGTCAGCTTTTTGGTGGAAGAAGCGGTCACGCCGCTGCCCGTGACACCCAAAATGGTCGGTATCGACCTTGGGCTGACGCACCGCGTCATCACCAGTCACGGCGATAAAATCCCCAATCCGCGCTTTCTGCGCCGTACCGAGCGTAAATTGGCGCGGGCACAACGAAGCCTGTCGCACAAACGGAAAGGCTCTAACAACCGCGCCAAGGCGCGGCATCGGGTGGCCAAGGTGTATGCCAAACTGGCCGATCAGCGCCGCGATGCCACCCACAAACTCTCCACGCAGCTTATTCACGAGAACCAAGTTATTGCTGCCGAGAGTTTGCAAGTCAAAAACCTGCTGAAAAACCGCTCGCTCTCAAAGGCGATCAGCGACGTAGGCTGGCACCAGCTCACCCAACAACTGGCGTACAAGGCCGAGCGGTACGGGCGCGATTTCGTTCAGATCGACAAGTGGTATCCCAGTTCGAAGCGATGCTTTCACTGTGGCCATATCATCGACAACATGCCCCTTAACATCCGCACTTGGAACTGCCCAAGCTGCGGCACCCAAGGCATCGACCGGGACGTGAACGCTGCCCGCAACATTTTGCAATCGGGCAAAGCCATTCTGGCGGGGGCTGACAAGCTGCGCCAGCATGAGAAAACTACCGTGGGGCTCACGGGAAGCTAAGCCTGTGGAGCTTGTGTAAGACCTGAGGTGCTATCACCAAGGGCAACGGGCTGCGAAGCAGGAACCTGGAAGGCGACAACCAGGAATCCCCTTCCTTTCCGCCGTAGGCGGCAGCGTCCTAAAACGCTGAGGGAGGGGAGGAGGTCAATTGGATGCCTTTATTCGCCGCTTAGTGCCCGAAGGGCTGAGCTACTTCCAGCACACCTTAGAAGGCCCTGATGTACGGGTTATATGAGTGCGTCTTTCCGGATATGTACATATCGCCGGATATGGACACCTCCTTACTCTCACGACCTCCGCAGTGGAAACTTATCAACCAAATGGCTGCATAAAAATCAGACAGGGCGACAGATACCTTGACAGTTACCGCCAGCACCATGTTGAAAATGATTTTCTTGCCATTTTGGTGCAACCGTGAAGAATGATGCGCCTTCTTTGTTTTAAAAAAGGTGTGTTTGGTATGGATTTTACTCTTCCTCCCCTGTTGACCGCGATGGTGGACCGCGGTAATGGGCTGTTATGGGGCAGTGTGCTGATTTACCTGCTCATCGGTGCCGGCCTCTATTTCACGGTCATGACCCGTGCTATTCAAATTCGTTATTTCGGACATATGTTCAAGCTGCTGCGCGGCTCCCGGCAGTCCAACGGCGGTATTTCCTCGTTCCAGGCGCTCTCTACCAGTCTCGCCGCGCGGGTGGGCACGGGTAACCTAGCGGGCGTTGCGGTGGCGATCTACTTCGGCGGCCCCGGCGCGATTTTCTGGATGTGGATGACCGCCATGGTGGGCATGGCGACCAGCTTTGTGGAGTCCACGCTGGCTCAGGCCTACAAAACCGACCATGGCGATAACACCTTTCGCGGTGGCCCGGCGCGCTACATCGAACGCGGCTTGGGGCTGCGCTGGCTGGCGGTCCTGTTTTCGATCTGCCTGATTATTGCGTTTGGGCTGGCGTTCAACAGCGTACAGGCCAACTCCATCGCCCAGGCCATGGAGCAGGCATTTGCCATTCCCACCTGGGTCATGGGGTTAGTCTTGATGGCCATCGTCGCGCCGATTATTTTCGGTGGTTTGAAGTCGATTGCTAAAGTGGCTGAGCTGGTAGTGCCGCTGATGGCACTGCTGTACCTGATCTTGGCGCTGGTCGTTGTGGCGCTCAATATCAACGACCTGCCCGCTGCCATCATGACGATCGTGCAGAGCGCTTTTGGTATCGAGCAGGCCGCTGGTGGGGCGATGGGCTATGCCATTTCCCAAGCGATTATGAACGGCATTCAGCGCGGCTTGTTCTCTAACGAAGCGGGTATGGGGTCTGCGCCTAATGCGGCAGCGACTGCCAGCACCCGCCCGGATCATCCGGCGGCTCAGGGTTTTATTCAAATGCTGGGTGTTTTTCTGGATACCCTGGTGATCTGTACCGCGACGGCAGCAATCATCATTATGGCTGGGCCGGAGCTGCTGGCAGGTGAGAACAGCAACGGTATCCAGCTAACGCAGATGGCGCTCTCCAGCCACGTAGGAGACTGGGGCGGCATGTTTATCGCCATCGCTATTCTGTTGTTTGCCTTTACCTCGGTGATTGCCAACTACTCCTACGGCGAATCCAACATTGAGTATCTGGCAGGCCGCCGTGCGCCGGTGGCGGTGATGATTTACCGCTTTGCCGTGCTAGGCATGATCATGGTGGGTTCCGTAGCCAGCCTTGGCGCGATCTGGAATTTTGCGGATCTCTCCATGGGTATGATGGCGATCATCAACCTGGTGGCGATTCTGCTGCTATCGCCCATTGCCTTTGCGCTGTTCAAAGATTACGACACGCAGCTCAAGGCGGGTAAAGAACCGGTCTTCGACCCCAGCCAGTTCCCGAAACTGGCCAAAAAGGTCGATCCCAACGCGTGGCCTAAGCAGAAGTAACAGGCGCGAGTTAAGTGCTTAACGCCCCGCTTCACGTTGCCAAAGTGCAGCGTGGGCGGGGCGTTTTCATGAGGTCAGAAGGTTCGATTTTGTCGAATGAAACTCGGAAAACGTTGCGCTTTTGCTCACCGAAAAGCGCCGTAGAATAGCGCCCAACCTTCTCTCTGTTTTTAAGGAATTTTCATGACCACTCGTGCCCTGTTAGTGACCTCTTCTATCCTCGGCGACAACGGCCAGTCCAACGCGCTGGCGAGCCATTTTCAGCAGCAGGCCGCTGCACGTGATGGCGTCGCCGTGACCCACCGCGATGTGGTTGCCAACGCGCTGCCGCACCTTGCTATCGAAGAGCTGGGTGCGTGGCAGACCCCGGCTGACGAGCGCACCACCGAGCAACAGGCGCTGGCCGCGCACTCGGATGAGCTGCTGGCAGAGCTGCGCGCTAACGACGTGCTGGTACTGGCGGTGCCGATGTACAACCTGGGCATTCCCACCCAGCTGAAAGCGTGGTTTGACCGCGTGCTGCGCGCCGGTGAAACGTTTCGCTACACCGAAAACGGCCCCCAGGGGCTGATCGAAGGCAAGCGAGCTATCATTCTGGCCGCTCGTGGCGGTCAATACGCGGGCACCGAGTTCGATAGCCAAACGCCGCACCTGAAAACCATGTTGGGCCTGATGGGCATTAGCGATGTGGAAGTGGTGTTTGCTGAAGGTTTGAACATGGGCGACGCTCACCGCGATGCCGCGATGAAAGAAGCCTTCCAAGCCATTGATCAGCTTGTCGAAGCGCTCTAAACCAACGCCATAAGCCAAACGAGGTTGTCATGCCACGCCCGGAACTGCTCGAACAGATTTACACTATTGTCGATCAAATTCCGGCGGGGCGGGTGACGACCTATGGCCGCATTGCCAAGATGACCGAAGGAGCAACGGCGCGCATGGTGGGGTCGGCCATGCGTCACCTGCCCGAGGGGCATCAGCTACCCTGGCATCGTGTCATTTCCGCGTCACTCAAACTGGCTGACCACGGCGGCGCGGCACGCCAGCACGAAAAGCTGCGTGCCGAGGGCGTCGCGTTCGATGCCAAAGGCCGCGTGCCGAGCCACCTTGTTTGGCCGGATGAGTAGCTCTTGGGTGAGTGGTTAATAGGGAGGTGTGAATAGAAAGCTGTGAATAGCGATTTGTGAATGACAAAACGCCGCCCGGTGGGCGGCGTTGGCGTACTTATGCGTAGTGGGTCGCAGGTTGAGCGTTAGTCTTCTTGCCTACTGCCGGACTTCAGCGACCAGTCCCGCCAGCGCAGGTCGAAGAGATCCTTGCGGCGGTCCTTGAGGTTGGTGACCGAGCCTTCTGCACGCACTACGGTCAGGCGGGTCAAGTCCAGGTCCGAGAAGATGATCATCTCGGTGTTGGGCGTGGTTTCGGCCAGCACTGCGTCATGGGGGAAGGCAAAGTCGGAGGGGGTGAATACCGCCGACTGGGCATACTGGATATCCAGGTTCTCGATGGACGGCAGGTTGCCGACGCTTCCGCAGATGACCACGTAGCACTCGTTCTCGATAGCCCGAGCCTGAGCGCAGTGTCGCACACGCAGGTAGCCATTTTTGGTGTCGACCCAGAACGGCACGAACAGAATGTCCATGTCCTGGTCGGCCAGCAGGCGGCCCAGTTCCGGGAATTCCACGTCGTAGCAGATCAGGATGCCGACACGGCCTGCATCGGTATCGAACACCTGCAGATCGTCGCCGCCTTCGATCACCCAGTCGCGCCGCTCCTGCGGGGTGATATGCAGCTTGGACTGTTTCTCCACCTCGCCGTCCCGATGGAACAGGTAAGCCACGTTATAAAGACGGTCATCCTCACCCACCTCGATCATCGAACCACCGACGATGTTGATGTTGTAGGACACCGCCATCCGCGACAGCTCGCTCTTGAAACGGTCGGTGAAGCCCGCCAAAAAGCGGATGGCAGCGGTCTGGTCTTTCTGCGCGGCGCGATCCTGCAGGCCCATCAGTGGCGTGGTGAACAGCTCCGGGAAAACGGCAAAGTCGCTCTGATAATCCGACAACGCATCGACGAAATACTCGATTTGCTGCAGCGCAGCCTCCACGGAGGCGAACTCACGCATTTGCCACTGCACCGCGCCCACGCGTACCTGAGTGGGGCGAGTGTCTAGCACGTTTTCAGCGGGCTCGAACAGAATATTGTTCCACTCCAACAGCGTGGCGTAGCCACGCGACTGCTCGTCTTCCGGCAGGTACTTGCGTAACAGACGTTTGACCTGGAAGTCGTTGGCAAGCTGGAACGACAGAATCGGGTCGTAAATCTCTTTGCGGGAGACTTTGTCGATGTACTGGGCCGGGGTTAGCTCGCTGGCGTGCTGGTGATACTCGGGAATACGTCCGCCCGCCAAAATAGCCCGCAGGTTGAGCGAACGGCACAGCTCTTTACGCGCTTCGTATAGGCGGCGGCCCAGGCGGTAGCCGCGATAGTCTGGGTGGATCAGTACATCCAGCCCGTACATGGCATCGCCTTCCGGATTGTTCAGGATGATTTCACGATGGCCGATCAAATCGTCGTATTTGTGCGGGTTGGAGAACTCGTCGTAATCCACCTGCACGGTGAGGGCGACGCCCACCAGTACGCCGTCGTCTTCAATGGCAATCTGGCCGTCGGGAAACTCCTGGATCAGCTTATCGATGGTGTGCTTAGGCCAAGCGCCACCAATATCGTGATACACCGCATCCATCAGCGATTTCAGCTGCTCGTAGTCGTCGCTGGTGAGGTTACGCAGATTGAGGTGCAGGTCTTCTAGGGACATAGGTCAGGGGTTCCCATTCATAAAATGAAGTTGGCCTATTGTATCACTGCTGTACGCTTTGCGTTTTACGGGCGGCTGCCGCGCGTACCAACGGACGTGTCAGCGTTTGCGCCATGATCACCCCGGCAAGGATTAACAGCCCACCTATAAAGTGGAACCCCGATACCTGTTCACCCAGTAACGCCATGGCAATCAGCGCGCTAAATAGCGGCATCAGGTTGATAAAGATACTCGCCTGGTTAGCGCCGATTTGGCGGACCGCTCGCATCCACAAGAACGTGGTAATAACGGAAGCAGGAATGCCTGCGTACAGGATCAGCCAAACGTTCTTCCCATCCACCGGCGTCATGGGGCCCATCAAGTAGGGTGGCAGCAAGAACAACACGGCAAAACAGACCTGGGCATAGAGCATGACCCAAGGAGGCAGATTCATCGCCCAGCGTTTGAGCATCACGCCATAAAGCGCATAGCAGGTGGCGGCGACCACCATTAACGCGTCGCCCTGCGCCACCTCTAACTGCAGCAGAGAAAGTGGGTTGCCGCGGCCCAGCAGCACGGTGACGCCGATAAAGGCGAGCACGCCGCCTACGACGCCGCCTAATGTGGGTGGTTCCTTCAAAATTAGCGCGCTCAATAGCACCGTGAGCAGCGGCACCATTGCTGCAAGAATGCCCATATTGGTGGCGGTGGTAGTTTCAGCAGCGATATAAGCCAGCCCCTGCCATAGCCCCATCCCTAAAAGCCCTAGCAGAGCGAGCTTTGGCCAGTTACGCACGATTTCATCTTTGTGACGCAGTACGGCCGGCAGCACAAAAGGAGTCATGACGACGAGGGCGAGCAGCCAGCGTAAAAACGCGATACTGCTAGGAGCAATGGCATCTACCGAAAGCTGGTTGATGGTCATATTGCCGGACCATATCAGTACGGTGGCCAGCGGCGGTAAAAAGTAAATCAATGGCATAGCACATTCCCTAGATTCAATCCCTGATCGTTAGCCGGTTAATTTGACGCGCTTTGCCGCCAGGGGCAAGGGGGAAAGTAGTCGATATAGCGACTATCGTCTGGATAAAAAGGCGATACAGTTGCGTGGTAAAAGTCTGTACGTAGCCAGCGCTATGTCATACGCTTGTTTGAATGTGAGTGGCAAGCCATTGATTGCCCGCCGTACTAATAACAGTGAAGGAGCACCGTGATGCGCCAAGCGCCAGCTTATCCGCACCTATTTCGTCCATTAACCGTGGGACATTTAACGCTGCCTAACCGCGTATTGATGGGGTCCATGCACACCAATTTAGAAGAAGCGCCGAATGGCTTTGAGCGCTTGGCAGCGTTCTATGCAGAGCGCGCGCGTGCAGGGGTAAGCCTGATTGTGACGGGTGGCATTGCGCCCAATGCCGAAGGGGCGGTATTTCAAGGTGCCAACGCGCTGACAGAGGAGTCTCAAGTGGCGGAGCACCGCCACGTTGTCGACGCGGTACATGCCGCCGGTGGGCACCTATGCATGCAAATTTTGCATGCCGGGCGCTACGCTTACTCACCAGAGCTGGTGGCCCCCTCGGCGCTGCAAGCCCCCATCAACCCGTTCACCCCCCGAGCGCTCTCCAGTGAAGAGGTAGAGCAGCAGATTGCCGACTATGTTCGCTGCGCTACGCTCGCCCAGCAGGCGGGCTACGACGGCGTAGAGGTCATGGGCTCGGAAGGCTATTTGATCAACCAGTTTATTTGCCGCCGCACCAACCAGCGTGACGACGACTGGGGCGGCGATTTTGAGCGGCGTATGCGTTTCCCTGTCGAGATCGTCAAGCGTATTCGCCAAGCGGTTGGCGAGCGCTTCCTGCTGATCTTCCGCCTGTCGATGATTGATCTGGTGGAAGAGGGCAGCTCCTGGGAAGAGGTCGTACAACTGGGCCAGGCCATTGAAGCCGCTGGCGCGAACGTCATCAATACCGGCATTGGCTGGCACGAGGCACGGGTGCCGACCATCGTGACCAGCGTGCCCCGGGCCGCGTTTACCGAAGTCACCCGCCGCATTCGCGCGGCGCTGTCGATTCCGCTGATTACCACCAACCGCATCAATATGCCGGAGGTGGCTGAGCGCGTACTGGCCGAGGGCCATGCGGATATGGTGTCGATGGCGCGTCCGTTTTTGGCTGACCCCGAGTGGGTGCGTAAAGCCGAGGCGGGCTTGGCGAAGGAGATCAATACCTGCATCGCCTGTAACCAGGCCTGCTTGGATCACACCTTTATGGGCAAGCTGACTTCCTGCTTGGTCAACCCCCGTGCCTGCCACGAAACCGAGATCACTCTGGCGCCTGCGCAAACACCTAAGCGGGTAGCGGTGGTCGGCGGCGGCCCAGCGGGGCTTGCCACAGCAGTAGCGGCGGCCAGTCGTGGGCACGCCGTGGTGCTCTTTGAGCGGCGCAGCGAGTTGGGTGGGCAGTTTAACTACGCTCGCAAAATCCCCGGTAAAGAAGAGTTTAACGAAACTCTGCGCTACTTCCGCGTCATGCTCGAAAAGCACGCGGTGGGCGTGCGCTTAAACACCGAAGCCACTGTAGGCGCCCTGGCAGATTTTGACGAAATCGTGATTGCCACGGGGGTGGTGCCCCGTGAACTGGCGTTACCTGGGGCCGACCACCCCAGCGTGCTGAGCTATGCAGACGCCATTGAGCAGCCTGAACGAGTAGGCAAGCGCGTGGCGGTGATTGGGGCAGGCGGCATTGGTTTTGATGTTTCGGAGCTGCTTTCCCACGAGGGGCACCCCACCATGGAGGTGGCCGCATGGTGCGATGAGTGGGGCGTGGATTTAGCAGTGGGCGAACGGGGCGGCTTAAAAGCGCCGCAGCCGCCACGTTCACCGCGCAGCATTGTGATGCTGCAGCGAAAAAGCTCTAAGCCGGGAAAAAACCTGGGCAAAACCACGGGTTGGGTGCATCGCGCCTCATTAAAGCAGCGCGGCGTAGAAACACTGGCCGGCTGCGAGTATGTGCGCATCGACGATGCGGGCTTACACATCCGCCGCGAAGGGCAAGAGCAGGTGGTCGAGGTGGACACCATTGTGGTGTGCGCAGGCCAAGAGTCGGTACGCGACTTGATTTCGCCGCTGGCCCAAGCGGGTAGCCGCATGCATGTGATTGGCGGCGCAGATGAAGCGGCCGAATTGGATGCTAAGCGCGCTATTGATCAAGGCACCCGGCTGGCGGCCTCGCTGTAACTCGCGTGGGGGGCGTGACGTTAACGCTAAAATGGCGATAGACTGATGGATCACCCTAACTACTAAGCCACGTTAGGGATTTAAGGCGCGGGTGGCACCCAGCCTGCGCCGCACGACCGTCAGACAAAAGGATTATCGTCATGCCCTCGGAGTGTACCCCACGATTTTTAGCCAGTGATAATACCTCCGGTATCTGCCCGGAGGCGATGCAGTACTTACTCGAAGCCAATCAGGCCGATGATTTAGCCTACGGCAACGACCGCTGGACCGCCCGCGCCGCCGACCGTTTTCGGGAAATGTTCGACTACGATTGTGACGTATTTTTCGTGTTCAACGGCACTGCAGCCAACTCACTGGCGCTCTCCGCGATGGGGCGCAGCTACCACAGCGTGATTTGCCATGAGCTGGCGCATATTGAAACCGATGAGTGCGGTGGGCCGGAGTTCTTCTCCAACGGTGCCAAGCTGCTGACCTCGCCGGGAGCGAACGGCAAACTCACGCCGCAAGGGATTGAAGCGCTAGTGACCAAGCGCAGCGATATCCACTACCCGAAACCGAAGGTGGTATCGCTCACTCAAGCCACCGAAGTGGGCACTGTGTACTCCCGCGAAGAGCTGCTGGCCATTCGCGCCATGGCAGATAAGCATGACCTTCGGCTGCACATGGACGGTGCACGCTTTGCCAACGCTTGTGCCAGCTTGAACGCCTCACCCGCAGAGTTGACCTGGCAAGTGGGCGTCGATGCACTGTGTTTCTCGGGCACCAAGAACGGCTTGGCGTTTGGTGAGGCGATATTGTTCTTCAATCGCGAGCTGGCGGAAGACTTCTCCTACCGATGCAAGCAGGCGGGGCAGCTAGCATCGAAAATGCGCTATGTCTCTGCGCCTTGGCTGGGCCTGCTGGAAAGCGGTGCTTGGCTAACCAATGCCGAACATGCCAATGCCATGGCGCGTTATCTATCGGAAGGGCTACAGGCGTTGCCGGGTGTTTCGCTGATGTTCCCCACCCAGGCCAACAGCGTATTCGTTGAATTGCCACCTCACGCCATCGAAGCGTTGAAAGCCAAAGGATGGACCTTTTATACCTTCATCGGTGCCGGCGGAGCGCGGTTCGTCTGCGCTTGGAACACCACCGTTGAATTGCTCGATCAGCTGTTGGCCGATGTGAAAGCCGTGCTTGACGTTCGTGCTTGAGCAATACCGCCGCTAAAAACTGCTCTGACGTTGAGCTCTCAAGCGCCGCCTTCTCAGGCGGCGCGTTGCATTGTGGGGTTGCCACAATATTTCACGCAACTAACCCCCTGTTGCTGTGCTCATATCGTTAACAGCGCTGCGTTGAAGGTTTAGTCATCACTTTTTGCTAATGCTGACTACGCTGATAGAGCGACACCTCGAATAGCACACCGTCTGGGGTATTGGCTTGGCGGTTGCGCTGGGGGATGGGCCACAGGAGAGTTCCATGAGCATCTTTGATCACGTTCAAGACCGATTTGCCCGCGTTCAGCAAGAGGACATGAGCCTTGAGGAGTACTTGGCGCTTTGTCGCCGTGACCCCAAGGTGTATGCCAGCGCTGCCGAGCGCATGCTGGAAGCGATAGGCGAGCCTGAAGTGATCGACACGGCGAAAGACCCGCGTCTATCACGTATTTTCTCGAATAAGGTGATCCGCCGCTATCCCGCTTTCGCCGAGTTTCATGGGATGGAAGAAGCCATTGAGCAGATTGTGGCGTACTTCCGCCACGCGGCCCAAGGGCTCGAAGAGCGTAAACAGATTCTTTATCTACTGGGGCCGGTCGGTGGCGGTAAATCGTCACTAGCCGAGCGCCTGAAGCTATTGATGGAGCGCATTCCCTTCTATGCCATCAAAGGATCGCCGGTCTATGAATCGCCGCTTGGACTGTTCTCACCGGAAGAGGATGGTGAGTTGCTGGAGCAGGAGTACGGCATTCCCGGGCGCTACCTGCGCAGCGTGATGTCGCCCTGGGCGGCTAAACGCTTAAAAGAGTACGGTGGTGATATTTCCCAGTTCCGGGTGGTGCGCCTCTACCCATCGCGGCTGAATCAAATTGCCATCTCCAAAACTGAGCCGGGGGATGAGAACAATCAGGATATCTCATCGCTGGTCGGCAAAGTCGATATTCGTCAGCTGGAGCTTTACTCCCAAGACGATCCGGATGCCTACAGCTTCTCCGGCGGGCTGTGCCGTGCCAACCAGGGGCTGATGGAGTTTGTGGAGATGTTCAAGGCTCCCATCAAGGTGCTCCACCCGCTGCTGACCGCTACCCAAGAGGGCAACTACAATCCTACCGAGGGCATGGGCGCGATTCCTTTCGATGGCGTGATTCTGGCCCACTCCAACGAGTCCGAATGGCAGGCGTTTCGTAACAACCGCAATAACGAGGCGTTTCTGGATCGTGTCTATATCGTCAAAGTACCCTACTGCCTGCGGGTGTCGGAAGAGATCAAGATCTATCAAAAGCTGTTGGAAGACTCCTCCCTCAGCGCCGCGCCCTGCGCGCCGGATACGCTGCGCATGCTGGCGCAGTTCTCAGTGCTGTCGCGGCTCAAGGTGCCGGAGAACTCCAGTATCTACTCCAAAATGCGGGTGTATGACGGGGAGAACCTGAAGGACACCGACCCACGCGCCAAGTCGATTCAAGAGTACCGCGATGCGGCTGGGGTCGATGAAGGTATGCAAGGGCTCTCGACCCGCTTTGCCTTCAAAATTCTCTCCAAGGTGTTCAACTTCGATAGTACCGAAGTCGCGGCCAACCCGGTGCATCTGCTGTACGTGTTGGAGCAGGCGTTGGAGCGCGAGCAGCTGCCGTCCGAAGTATTCGAGCGCTACTTGGGCTTCATCAAGGAGTTTTTGGCCCCGCGTTACGTGGACTTCATCGGCAAAGAGATTCAGACCGCGTATCTCGAGTCTTACAGCGAGTACGGTCAGAACATCTTTGACCGCTATGTGACCTATGCCGACTTCTGGATTCAAGACCAGGAGTACCGTGACCCTGAAACCGGCGAGCTGCTCAACCGCCAATCGCTGAACGAGGAACTCGAGAAGATCGAGAAACCGGCGGGTATCTCCAACCCGAAAGATTTCCGCCATGAAGTGGTGAACTTCGTGTTGCGGGCGCGGGCGCAAAACAACGGTATGAACCCTAGCTGGCAGTCGTATGAGAAGCTGAAAGGCGTCATCGAACACAAGATGTTTGCCAACACCGAAGAGCTGTTGCCGGTGATCTCGTTCAACGCCAAAGCGTCGAAGTCGGATCAAAAAAAGCACGAGGATTTCGTGGCGCGCATGGTGGACCGTGGCTATACCGAGAAACAGGTGCGGCTGCTCTCCGAATGGTACCTGCGCGTGCGTAAGTCTCAGTAGCGGGCCGCTGTCGGCCCGCACACAAGAGCGCCAAGAGTCGGCGCTCAAGATCGAGGTGTTGAGGAGGTCGAATGACCTACTTTATTGATCGCAGACCTAACGCTAAGCACAAGAGCGCGGTCAATCGGCAGCGCTTCTTGGAGCGTTATCGCAAGCACATCAAGCGCTCGGTGGAGGAGGCGGTCAACCGCCGCTCCATCACCGACATGGAGCGCGGCGAGAAAATATCGATTCCCACCAAGGACATTTCCGAACCCGTGTTTCAGCACGGGCCGGGCGGGGCACGCAACATCGTCGCGCCGGGTAATAAGGAGTTTTTGGAAGGTGACAAAATCCGTCGACCTAGCGGCCAAGGGGGTGGTGGCGGTGCCGAGGAAGGCGGCGCTTCTAACCAAGGAGAGGGGAACGACGAGTTTGCGTTTACCCTTAGCCGCGAGGAGTTTCTGGAGTTCGTCTTCGATGGCTTGGAGCTTCCCCATTTACAACGCAAGCCGCTCAAGTCGTTGGAAGAGATCAAAATGGTGCGGGCAGGGCTTGCGCGAGATGGGGTGCCGTCACGCATCAGTATTACCCGATCGATGCGCGAGGCTTATGCACGGCGCATCGCCATGCGCGCGCCCATCAAACGTGCTTTGAAGGAAGCCCAAGAAGCGCTAGCGGCCGAGGAGCGTAAAGACCCGGTACTGCGTAATCCTGCTCGCGTCGTGGAGCTCAAGGCCGAGATCGAACGGCTGGAAAAACGTATCGACGCCATTCCCTTCATCGATACCTACGATTTGCGCTATCACCAGCTCGCCGCCCAGCCACAACCATCGAGCCAAGCGGTGATGTTTTGTGTCATGGACGTGTCGGGCTCCATGACGCAGAACCATAAAGACATCGCCAAACGCTTTTTCTTACTGCTCTATCTTTTTTTAGAAAAGCATTACGAGAAAGTCGAGCTAGTGTTCGTGCGCCACCATACGGCTGCTAGAGAGGTGAATGAAGAGGAGTTCTTTTACTCGCGAGAAACCGGCGGCACCATCGTCTCCAGCGCGCTGAACCTGGTCAACAAGATCATCGAAAAACGCTACCCCGCCGGGCAATGGAATCTCTACGTGGCCCAGGCATCCGATGGCGACAACTGGGACGACGACTCCAACATCTGTCGTGATCTGCTGGTAAAGCAGTTGATGCCCCAGCTGCAGTATTACGCCTACGTGGAGATTACCCCGCACGATCATCAGTCGTTGTGGCACGAGTACGAAACCGTAGCAGCACAGTTTCCCGAGCGGTTTGCCATGCGCCAGATCGTCGATGCGGGCGATATCTACCCCGTTTTTCGTGAGCTATTCAAGCGCCGCATGAGCCAAGAGCGGTAGTGCGAGTCGAGGAGTGCGCCATGAGTGTAAACCGCAAGCCCATCGCCACTGGGTCGGACTGGAATTTCAGCGTGCTGGAGCGTTTTGATGAGGAGCTCGCCAGGCTCGCCGATGAGTATCGGCTGGATACCTATCCCAATCAAATTGAGGTGATTACCACCGAGCAAATGATGGATGCCTACGCCAGCGTCGGTATGCCAGTGGGATATCACCACTGGTCATTCGGTAAGCAGTTTCTCTCTGTGGAGCAGGCCTACAAACGTGGACAAATGGGGCTTGCCTATGAGCTGGTCATCAACTCCAACCCCTGCATTGCGTACCTGATGGAGGAGAATACCCTGATGATGCAGGTGTTAGTGATTGCCCACGCCTGCTACGGTCATAACTCCTTCTTCAAGGGCAACTACCTATTCCGCACGTGGACCGATGCGGAATCCATCGTCGATTACCTCGTGTTCGCTCGCAAATACATCGCCCAGTGTGAAGAGCGCCACGGCGTGCACGCCGTCGAGCAACTTTTGGATGCCTGCCATGCGCTACAAAACTACGGGGTAGACCGCTACAAGCGGCCATCACCCATCTCGGCAGAGGAGGAGGCCAAACGCCAAGACGAGCGCGAAGCGTACCTGCAAACCCAGGTCAACATGTTGTGGCGAACGATCCCCGAGCCGCCAGCTGGCGTCGCGCCGCTCCCGGGAAGCCTGCACAGCGATGATGACCCGCTAGGCCTGCATAGCGGCGGCTGCTACCCCTCAGAACCACAAGAAAACTTGCTCTATTTTATCGAGAAGAACGCACCGTTGCTGACCCCTTGGCAGCGTGAAATCGTGCGTATCGTGCGTAAGTTGGCCCAGTACTTTTACCCACAGCGGCAAACCCAGGTCATGAACGAAGGGTGGGCGTGTTTCTGGCACTACACGCTAATGAATCGGCTTTACGATGAGGGTAAGGTCGATGAAGGACTAATGCTGGAGTTCTTACAGTCCCACGCGGCGGTCATCAATCAGCCGGGGTTCGATAGCCCCTATTACAGCGGGCTGAACCCTTACGCACTGGGCTTTGCCATCTTCATGGACATCAAACGGATATGCGATGCGCCGACGGCTGAAGACCGCGAGTGGTTTCCCGATATTGCAGGTAGCCCCTGGCGGGAAACCCTTGAGTTCGCGATGCGCAACTTTAAGGATGAATCCTTCATACAGCAGTTCTTGTCACCTAAGGTGATTCGCGACTTAAAGCTGTTTTTAATTGTCGATGACGACCAGGTAGAGATGCTTGAGGTTGCTGCTATTCACGATGACCGTGGCTACAAACGCATACGTGAAGCGCTTTCAAGCCAATATGCTCTGTCGGTGCGTGAGCCGAATATTCAGGTGGTAGAAGCTGCCATTCGCGGTGATCGCTCATTAACGCTGCATCACATTCAGGATAGTCGTCGGCCACTGGGGAGAAGTGTCTATCCGGTGATTCGCCATTTACAGCAGCTATGGGGCTTCCCTGTACACTTGGTATCCATGGAGGATGGGAAAGTCACCCGCCGTTATCACTGGCCGGTAGAGGAAGAGAGCAAAGGGGCTGGCTAAAAACAGTGACCCCGCGCAGGGCGCGGGGTCATGGATATCGCAGTAGCCTAAGGTTTGCTTACACCTTGGGGGTTGCTTACGCTTTGGCCGTCCACGATTGGCACCAGCCTTCCGGTGCAACGCTGTTTTCTGGGAAGAGCTGGCAACCTTCGGTGTCTGCATTGAAGAACATGCAGTTAGAGCAGAGTTCGCCCTCTTCATAAGCGGGATGGTCACTCGCATCGCTGGCCACTTCGACGTAGTTAAGCGCCTGAGCGGTAGGAGAGGACGGATCCAGACGCGGCAGTTCCTGAGCAAAAGCACTCTTCGACAGAATGCCAGCACCAAACGGTAGGGCAGCGAGGCCCAGCACACTGTTACGCATGAACTTACGACGGCTCTGATTAGCCATGGTGTCTCCTTATCGTCACGGTCTGACGTTTTGCTACGGTTGTCGGGTGGTGGTCCACCTCTTAATACTCCGACAAGTCTTATAAATCGGAGGTCTACGGTACATGCTAGCGCATGCTCAAAATTAGTGCGAATAACCTTATAAATAGCGCGACAATTAGCCACGCTGTCAGGCAGCGCTTGGCCGTACCTAGCAGGCTGCTATACTCGCCCCGTAGCGTGATATCCACAAGACATGATTAGTGAGGGCGCCATGCAAAACGCAGTGATCTTGATTAATACCGAAAAAGGCCAAGTAAAGGCAGTGGCTGAACGCCTAGCCGATGTGGAAGGGATCAGCGAAGTGTACTCCACCTGCGGCCGTTACGACCTAGTCGCCATTGCCCGCACCCGCGATTTTGAGAGCCTAGCGGAGCTGGTGACCGAGCGCCTAAATGCCGTAGAAGGGATTAGTGATACCGAAACGCTGAATGCCATGCAGGTTCACTCTCGTCACGACTTGGAAACCATGTTTTCACTCGGCTGGTAACGTTAGCTACCTACTAAAAAACATACTGGTCTATCTAAAAAGCTTGTAGGGGAGTGACTCCGTTGGGGAAATCGCTTGTGCACTGGCGTCGTCAGGGGCGACGCCTGGGCATCGCTGTGCTGTTTGTAATAGTGGGAACCGGGTTATGGGAATTCCAGGGGCGCCAACATCAAGATGCCTATACCTGGCAAGGCGTGCCCACTTGGGAGGAGTTTCGCCCCACCACGTTTCATCGCGTTTTACGCAACGATGGCTTTTTAGTGGGATGGTCGGATGTTCGTGTCGGTGCGCTATGGGTGAGCTATCAAGTGAAGGCCGTACCGGACAATGCCCGGATCGGCGGGCGGCCCAACTTTCAGGCTGACTGGCGCACGCTATGGCCGGTGGATACTGATAGCTACTCAGGGAGCGGCTACGACCGCGGGCATCTGGCGCCTAACTACGCTATTGCTGCCGTGCATGGGCGTAGTGCGCAAATCGACACCTTCTTAATGAGTAATATGGCTCCGCAGCGGCCCAACTTAAATCGCCAACTGTGGCAGCGTTTAGAAGAGTCGGTGATGGACCACTTCGCGCCGCGTTTTGAGCGCTTACAGGTGATCACCGGGCCGATCTACCCTGAGCGCTTTATGGATAACGTGTTTAACCGCGTCGGCTTTGTGGAAGTGCCTCAGGCGTTCTACAAAATTATCGTTGCGCCTCACGACGAAGCGCCTTTAGCGCTGGCATTTATTATGCCCCAAGACGTCAGAGGCAATGAGCCGCTGGATGACTACCTCGTCACCATTGATGATATCGAAGCGCAAACGGGACTGAACTTCTTTCCTGACTTAACCCCTACCATGGAAGCCGTGCTAGAAGGCGAGCTGCGGACACAAGGATGGGCGCTGGAAGAAATTGCTCGCCGCCCTGGGCGCTATCAATAAGCACGGAGATGCATTAACCAGCAATCACGGCGGGCGAAGCCGCATTAATGTTTCGCCCGCTTGACATGTTTGGCAAGTAAGTTAAGGCGGTAGGGTGCAATCGCAGTCATGAAGATAAGACGCAAAAAAGCGCCATACAAAGATGGTTCTCTATTAAGAATAACTCTGAGCGAGGTATTTATTGAATATCTATGAGGAAGATAAAGAGCGATGCGGACGGGACCATAAAATGGTGCCCAGGAGAGGACTTGAACCTCCACGTCCATACGGACACTAGCACCTGAAGCTAGCGCGTCTACCAATTCCGCCACCTGGGCGAATACAAACTAACTGCTTTCACATCTTGCTTTTACATCTACATCATACTTGCCGCTGCACCTTACCACTTCATGAAAAGGGGATAACATGAAGTGGTTTGGTGCCCAGAAGAGGACTTGAACCTCCACGACCATACGGTCACTAGCACCTGAAGCTAGCGCGTCTACCAATTCCGCCATCTGGGCAAGTGGCGCGTATGATACCGAGGCCGTGGTTAAATGCAAGCCCCAAGGCGCTTTTTTTAATACTGAAATCGCATTAATGCGGTGTTAGGTGGTTGGGTGATTGAGCGGGCAGCGCTATACTGCGCCTATGACCAAACAAAACATGACATGCTTCAGCTTATTAGCAGCTGACAACGGCGCTAACGCCGTCGAAGACAACTCCCACCCGCAGTGCACCACGCCTGCGCTAACTGTCCGCCTCCCGCAAACGCCACCAAGGATGTTGATCGCATGAAGTACTGGACGTTGAGTGATGATCCGCACGCCGAGCGCGAGGCGCAAAAGTACGATAATCCTGCGCCCAGCCGCGAATATCTACTGGCTGCCTTAGAAAGCTACGGTAAACCGATTACTCATGAAAACATGAGTAGAATGCTGGGCATTGAAGATGAAGACCACCTAGAAGCCGTGCGTCGGCGCCTGGCCGCTATGGAGCGCGACGGGCAAGTGCTGCGTGATCGACGAGGTGCTTACGCGCTGATCGATAAGCTCGACCTGATTAAAGGTAAGGTGCTTGGGCATCGCGATGGTTTTGGCTTCGTACTCAGAGATGATGGCAAAAAGCCAGATCTCGTCCTGCCGCCTCGTCAAATGCGGCGTGTATTTCACGGGGACCACGTGCTGGTACGCATTAGTGGTCGTGACCGTCGCGGTCGTGACGAAGCGACCATTGTCGATGTGATTGCCCGCAATACTCAAACCATTGTCGGTGTATACCGTAGTAACACGCCGGAATTTGGCGTGCTGATTCCTGAAAACCCGCGTATTACGCAAGAAGTGATCATCCCACATGCCGCCTGTGGGGGTGCCAAAGACGGCCAGGTCATTTCGGCCAAGATCGTGCAGCAGCCCGCCACGCGGGTGCAGCCGGTGGGTGAAGTCATCGAAGTGCTGGGTGAGCGTATGGATCCTGGCATGGAGATCGACATTGCCATTCGCAGCTATGACATCCCCGCCGAGTTTCCGCCAGAGGTGCTGGATCAAACCAGCGAAATCTCTGCCGAGGTCTTGGAGGAGGATAAAAAGCATCGCGTCGATCTGCGTGACATTCCGCTTGTCACCATTGATGACGAATCTGCCAAAGACTTCGACGATGCTGTCTGCGCTTGGAAGACCAAATCCGGTAGTTGGAAGCTGCTGGTAGCGATTGCCGATGTGTCGCACTATGTTCGACCCGGCACTGCGCTGGATGATGAAGCGCGTACGCGTGGGAACTCGGTTTACTTCCCCGGTCAAGTCGTCCCGATGTTGCCGGAGCTGCTCTCCAATGGCCTCTGTTCGCTGAATCCGCATGTCGACCGCCTGGTGATGGTGTGTGAGATGAATATCTCCAAAACCGGCGCCATTAGCCGCTACTCGTTCTATGAAGCCGTGATGAACTCCCATGCTCGCCTGACCTATAACAAGGTGGCGGCGATGTTGGATGGCGAGAGCGAAGAGGGTGAGGCGCTGCGTCGTGAGCATGCGGAATTAGTCAAGCCGCTCAAAAACCTGCACGAGCTGTATGGCCTGCTGCGCTCTGCTCGGGAAGAGCGCGGAGCGATCGATTTCGATACTACCGAAACAGCGATCATCTTTAACGATGAGCGCAAGATCGAAAAAATCGTGCCGCGTACCCGCAACGACGCTCACAAGCTCATCGAGGAGTGCATGCTGGCCGCCAACGTAGCCACGGCGCGCTTCTTGGATAAGCATGACCTGCCTGCGCTTTACCGTATTCATGAGCGGCCCACGCCCGAGCGCTTAGACAAGCTGCGCCTGTTCTTGAGTGAGCTGGGGCTTTCCTTGGGTGGGGGCGACGAACCCACGCCGCAAGACTATCAAGCGCTACGCGAAGCCATCGCTGACCGACCGGATGCCGATATCATTCAGACGGTCATGCTGCGCTCGATGAATCAGGCGGTCTATTCACCGCAAAATGAAGGGCACTTCGGTTTGGCGTACCAAGCGTATGCCCACTTCACGTCACCGATTCGCCGTTATCCCGATCTCTTGGTTCACCGCGCAATACGTTCGGTCATTCGCGGTCCGCGCCAGACCAATACGGTCGTGCGGGTAGAAGGGGCACCGGTAGAGCCGCCGAGCAAGTGGTGCCCCTATACCTTCGAGCAAATGCTGGAACTGGGCGAGCACTGCTCGATGACCGAGCGACGCGCGGATGAAGCGACTCGCGATGTCGAGAGCTGGCTTAAGTGTGAGTTCATGTCCGATAAGCTTGGGGAGACGTTCGAAGGCACGATTGCCTCTGTAACGCAGTTCGGTCTGTTTGTTCGTCTGGACGACTTCTATGTAGAAGGCCTAGTGCATGTCACCTCGCTGCCGTCGGACTACTATCATTACGAAGCCGAGAAGCATCGCCTAAAAGGGGAGCGCACGGGTACTACGTATCGCTTAGGCGACGGTTTGACCGTGCAGGTAGCGCGTGTCGATATGGATGACCGTAAAATCGACTTTGGCCTCGCCGACGATAAGCCACGCCCGCGCCGCCAACCGCGCAAGCGCCGTGGTGAGAGCGGCGGCCCGAAAGCCGCTGCTGCAACCGATAAACAGCCGACTCGTCGTGGCCCGCGCCGTACCCGGAACGGCCCGCGTAAACCATCAGCGAAAAAGGGTTGAGCATGAAGTCGTCGTCATCTCGACGTAACCCGCGTAATGCCGCCATTCGCACGCCGGATGGCTTGGACCAAGTGTATGGTGTTCATGCGTTAGAGAGCCTGCTCGAACGCGGTGAAGCCCCGCGCGAGCTTTGGGTTCAGCAGGGGGCGGGCAACCGCCTAAAAGATGTGGTAGCAAATGCCCAGGTAAGCGGTGCGCGTATTAAAGAGCAGCCTCGCGAGGTGCTTGATCAGCTCACCCAGGGTGCGGCGCACCAAGGCGTGGTGGCGTTTTGCGCGCCATTAACGCCGGAAGGCGAAGAGTCGTTATGGCTGAGGTTGCGCGCCTGGCATGCGCCTACACCGCCGCTACTGCTGGTGCTGGATGGTGTCACCGATGTGCATAACTTCGGTGCCTGCCTGCGTAGTGCTGATGCTGCGGGGGCTCATGGCGTGATTGTCGCAAAAGACAAAGCAGCACCCTTGAATGCCACGGTCAGAAAAGTCGCCTGCGGTGCTGCGGAAGTCGTGCCGGTCTATCAGGTCACGAATCTATCGCGCACCTTGGCCAAGCTCAAAGATGCGGGCGTTTGGATTACCGGTACCGCCGGTGAAGCAGAAGCCAGCGTGTTTGAGATTGATATGACTGGCCCCACCGCGTTGGTGATGGGGGCAGAAGGGAAGGGCATGCGCCGTTTGACCCGTGAAACCTGCGATAATCTTGCCAAGCTGCCTATGGCAGGGCAGGTGTCGAGTCTTAATGTCTCGGTGGCTACCGGTATTTGTTTGTTTGAAGCCGTTCGTCAGCGGCAGCTTGCAAGTTAGCGGCCAGCCCACTAGAATGCTTGCGCCCGTTTATTCATAAGCGGGCGTTCGTATTGGTAAGTGACTTATACGATCAACAGTTCTGCTTGATGTCCTGTCTCGGCTGTTCGCGGCCTAGAAGGGGCATTTCAGTTAACTCCTTGCTTCCCTGTCGCGGTTAAGGCATTTGCCCTAACGCACACCGGAAGCTGCCAAACCGCAAGGAGATTCCATGCGTCATTACGAAATCGTGTTTATGGTCCACCCGGATCAGAGCGAGCAAGTGCCGGCTATGGTCGAGCGCTACACCAGCATCGTTACCGAAAACGCTGGTACTGTGCATCGCCTGGAAGATTGGGGCCGTCGTCACCTGGCTTACCCGATCAACAAGATCCACAAAGCCCACTACGTGCTGATGAACGTTGAGTGCACCGGCGAGACTCTCGAAGAAATCGAGAACATCTTCCGTTTCAACGACGCCATCATCCGCAGCCTGGTTGTTCGCTGCAAAGAAGCGATCACCGAAGCTTCCCCGATGATGAAGCCGGCAGAAGAAAAGCGTCCGCGTCGCGAAGAAAAACCGCGCGCTGAAGCTGAAGAAACTGCCTGATTTTATCCACCGCACGTTTTAAGGAGCTAGTCCATGGCACGTTTTTTCCGTCGCCGTAAGTTTTGCCGCTTCACCGCTGAAGGCGTCAAGCAGATCGACTATAAAGATCTCGACACGCTGAAGGCTTACATCACCGAAACCGGCAAGATCGTTCCGAGCCGTATCACCGGCACCAAAGCACGCTATCAGCGTCAGCTGGCGACCGCTATCAAGCGTTCACGCTACCTGGCACTGCTGCCCTACTCCGATAGCCACCAGTAAGCGTTTGACGTGATGCTGGCACTCGCAAGATGGCTGATGCGTGGTACGCCCTATGCCGCAGGCGGGGCAGCGCTAGCAGCGTTAGTGCCCTGGCTGTTTTGGTTAGGTGCGGCCATTGCGGCGTTAGTGACGCTGCGCAAGGGCTTTGCTCCCGCGCTTCCCGTCATTATCGCTGCGGCATTACCAGCCGGTTTCTGGTGGGCGCAGGGTGATGTGATTCCGCTGGCGAGCGTACTACTCGTTTCGCTCATGGCGGTCATATTGCGCGAGAGGATGCGCTGGAGTGAAGCTCTGATCGTTGGCACCTTAGCGGCCGCGGTCATGGTGCAGCTTGGCATCTTCAGCCCGCCGGGTGGCACCGAACTCATGCTGGAGCAGCTGCGCGAGAGCTCGCAAGAGATCGACCGCATGCTCACGGAGTTTGCCAACCAAGGCATCGATACGACGACTCTGGCCGCCATGGTCATTGGCGGCGTCACGGGGTTGGTTGTGTTGTTAGCGGCCATCGCATGTTTGGCGCTAGCACGCAGCTGGCAGGCTGGGCTTTATAACCCAGGTGGCTTTCGTGAAGAATTCCATGCGCTGCGCCTGGCCCCTAAAGAACTCGCTATTTTAGTAGTGCTTGGGGTGGCAGGTATGGTGCTGGGAGCGCAGGCGCTGGCCATGCTGAGTTGGATTCCGCTGCTGATAGCCGGTATTGCGTTAGTGCATGGGTTTATTGGAATTAAGGGGATGAACGGGCTGTGGCTGGTGGCATTTTATGTGCTGCTGATCACGACCTGGCCCACGATTCTCATTGTGCTGCTGTTGGGGCTGATTGATACATTCGCGAACGTTCGCGCACGCCTTGCCCGCAGCAATTGACAAGAGGTTTACGAGATGGAAGTCATTCTGCTCGACAACATTGGTAAGCTGGGCGGCCTGGGTGACAAGGTCACTGTTAAGCCTGGTTATGGTCGTAACTACTTGGTGCCTTACGGTTTAGCCGTACCGGCTACCAAAGAAAACGTTGAAGCGTTCGAAGCGCAGCGTGCAGAGCTTGAAGCTCAAGCCGCTGAGCGTAAAGCAGAAGCCCAAGCACGTGCTGAGCAGCTTAACGACATCGAACTGTCGTTGGTTTCTAAAGCGGGTGATGAAGGTAAACTGTTTGGTTCTATCGGTCCGCGTGACCTGGCCGACGCGATCTCCTCTGCTGGCATCGAAGTTGCCAAGAGCGAAGTCCGTATGCCGCAGGGCCCGATTCGTCAAACTGGCGAATACGACATCGACCTCCACCTGCATGCAGAAGTGGACGCCGTTGTACGCGTGGTCGTTGTCGCCGAGTAATCTCGCTCGCCAACGCTAACGCCTCTAAGGGCGCGGGATATCCCGCGCCCTTTGTCTTTTTAAGCTGCTACTGATTCGCTATGCCAGTGGTACGAAGGAAGCTGCCCGGCTAAGATAAGCGCCGTTGGCAATGCGTTATTTTAAGGAGCTCGCTATGCAGGACCAGCCTTCTGCTGATCAAGAAACGGCGGCGCTTAAGCTGCCGCCGCACTCGCTAGAGGCGGAGCAGTCGGTGTTAGGCGGGCTTATGTTGGACAATCAGGCGTGGGACAACGTCTCTGAGCGCTTGGTAGCCGACGATTTTTATCGTTATGAGCACCGGTTGGTGTTCAATGTCATGATTCATCTAGCGGAGTCAGGGCAGCCGCTAGACGTAGTCACGCTTTCCGAAGCGCTGGAAGCCCGTGACCAGTTAGATACTGTAGGTGGGCTCGGGTTTTTGGCGGAGCTGGCCCGCAATACACCCTCAGCCAGCAACATTCGCGCCTATGCAGATATTGTTCGCGAACGCGCCACGCTGCGTAAGCTGATTCGGGCAGCCAATCAAATTGCTGAAGGGGCGTTCTCTCCGCAAGGGCGGCCCGCCGATGAGCTGTTAAACGAAGCCGAGCGGCTAGTGTTTCAAATTGCCGAAGAGCGCCCCAAAACCGGTGGCCCCATTGGTATGAGCGACCTGCTTACCAAAGCGGTCGACCGTATCGATGAGCTCTTCAACCTCAAAGGCGAGATGACCGGGCTATCGACCGGCTTCCGTGACCTGGATGAAATGACCTCCGGCCTGCAGCCCTCGGACTTGGTGATCATCGCCGGGCGCCCCTCGATGGGCAAGACGACTTTCGCCATGAACTTGGTCGAGCACGCGGTCATCTCTAGCGACAAGCCGGTGATGGTGTTCTCCATGGAGATGCCCGCCGAATCGCTGATGCTGCGTATGCTCTCTTCACTGGGGCGCATTGACCAAACGCGGGTACGTTCGGGGCAGTTAGAGGATGAAGACTGGCCGCGCCTCACCTCGGCAGTGAACCTGCTGAAAGATAAACAGTTGTTTATTGATGATACCGCCGCGCTCTCGCCCAATGAAATGCGCTCACGCCTGCGCCGCGTGGTACGCGAGCACGGTAATATGGCGCTCATCATGATCGACTACCTGCAGCTAATGCAGATACCCGGCTTCTCCGAAAACCGTACCGGCGAGATCTCCGAGATCTCCCGCTCTTTGAAAGGTTTGGCAAAGGAGTTCAACTGCCCGGTTGTGGCGCTTTCGCAGCTCAACCGCTCCCTTGAGCAGCGCCCCAACAAGCGCCCCGTGATGTCGGATTTGAGGGAATCGGGAGCGATCGAGCAGGATGCTGACGTCATTGCCTTCGTATACCGAGATGAGGTGTATAACCCGGACAACCCGGATAACCAGGGTATTGCGGAGCTGATCATTGGTAAGCAGCGTAACGGGCCGATTGGCACCGTCCACATGGCCTTCATAGGCAAGTACACGCGCTTCGAGGACTTGGCACCCGACAGCTACGGCGAAGCGTTTGGCGATTAACTTGAGCGTCATGGGGGAGAACGTATAATGCGCACCCTCATGAGCAGTTCGCCTCGAGCAGATAGATAGACAGGAGTAACAAATGGCAGGTGGTTTTAGGCGCGGTAACCGCAAACGTCTTCCTAAGTTGGAAGGCCGCGGTGAACTCCAGTCGCTAGAGCGCGAGGGGCCTTTTAAAGAGTGGCTGGGCATGCCCGACCTTTATCGCTACTTTCTGGTAGTGGAGGGAGAGAAGTACAGCTACCAAACGGAAGATACTGAGCTTCCCGTCGCGGTCGGCGACAAAGTAGTGTTTCGGTACAAAGAGACCAAAGGCGGTAATTGGATTGACCGCAACTCGCTGGGTAAGGCGATTGACCCGTCCGAGTATCAGTAAATCGACCATAAGTTGACGAATTGGTCAGGAACTCTTTTCTGTTATTGCCCTCTTAGGCAGTTAGTGCCAAGGTAATATTATTGTCATGGGGCCGCGTCATGCTGTGCTCCATGACGATGACCAATAACAGGAGGGAGCCATGGAACTGAAAGCGCTCAAACAGTTCGTCGCGAGTCACGACAACTTTGAGATTCGGGTGATTACCCATTCGGGAAGCCGCTTCTACCAAGTAGAGCTAGAAGATGTAGAAGGCGAACGCCATATGCTGATGCAACGTAATAAGCCGATGCTGTTCCGTTCATTAGATGACGTTTATCTGGAGCTAAAACGTGCAGGCATCCATCGCGCTTACCTGGTGCAACATGTGCCGCAGGATGAAGTGATTGGTCACGACGCCCATTACAGCTCGCCACTGACCTCGCGTATGCCGCTAGTTTTTTAATCACTGGTTAACGTAACGGTTTAACCTAACGCTTTTCCCACCACAGCCCCAGCCGGATACGGCGTCGGGCAAAAAAAACGGTAGCCTGCATCCATCATGCTTCGCAGGCCCGGTAAGCAAGAAAGTCTTACCAGCCGCCGGTAGCCCAACACCGCATACAGGGCCCGCCCGGCTGGCGTCCATGCCGATAAACCATCTCCCTGATTATGCCGCGACTTTGCCGAAAAGTGTTAAGATTTTGCCCATTATGTACTGCACCTAAGGAGTGAGCGAGATGGCAGATAGCGTTGTAAAGGATCAACCCGGTGAGGGGCGTTTAACTCATGCGCCCAGCAGTCACCCTGCGGTTCCCCGCGCCAAGGTGGGCGTAGTTCTGGCCAACCTGGGAACACCCGATGCCACCGACTACTGGTCCATGCGCCGCTATCTCAGCGAGTTCTTATCCGATAAACGGGTTGTGGATTACGCCGGTTGGAAATGGCAGCCGCTGCTGCAGCTGATCATTCTCACCAAGCGGCCTTTTTCATCTGGCCATGCGTATAAAAGTATTTGGAATAATGAGAAGAATGAAAGCCCGCTGCTAACCATCACGCGTGCCCAAACGGAAAAAATGACCGAGCGCTTAAAGGCGTTGTATGGCGATGATGTAGAAGTTGATTTCTGCATGCGCTACGGCAACCCTTCCACCGATAGCGTGCTAAAGCGTATGAAAGAGAAGGGCTGCGAGCGCATTGTGTTCTTCCCGCTTTACCCGCAATACGGCTCGCCCACCACCGCGACGGCGAATGATCAGGCGTTTCGCACGCTGATGAAGATGAAGTGGCAGCCCTATATTCGCACCGTGCCCGCTTATTTTGAGCATCCTGCCTATATCCAGGCGCTGGCGAATTCGGTACAGGAAGCTTATGACGGGTTTGAGAGCCGCCCGACCAAGTTAGTTGCCAGCTATCACGGGGTGCCTGAGCGTTATTTAATGGAAGGCGACCCCTACCACTGCCAATGCCAGAAAACCACACGGCTGCTGCGTGAGAAGCTGGGCTTAAGCAAGGAGGAGGTGGATACCGCCTTTCAGTCGCAGTTTGGCCCCGAGAAGTGGGTTGGCCCGCAAACAGTGGAGCACGTTGCCGAGCTGGCCAAGCAGGGGCATAAGCATATTGCGATTCTTTCGCCAGCATTCTCTTCTGATTGTGTGGAAACCCTTGAGGAGATCAAAGAGGAGATCCACGACAGCTTTATGGAAGCGGGTGGCGAAACCTTTAGCTATATCCCCTGTTTGAATGACCGCGATGACCATATAGATGCACTGTTAGCAGTGGTCAATAACGAGCTCTCTGGCTGGTTGTCGACACCGTAAAGTCGCGTATTTGCTATAAAAACCGTCTAGCGTATTACGTTAGGCGGTTTTTTATTGGGGCCGTCTTTTCTAGAAATGTGAGAAACGCTAGTATAAGGTTTGTGCATATAAAATCACACTTATTCAACGTTTAAGCGGCTTGTGCATCTGTATAGGCGGCTTATTGGGATGAATGAACGTCACTAGGGAGAAAGCGCCGGATGCAATTTGCCGTGTTAATGGGCTTCGTGTTGGCAGCGTCTTCACCGCTGCTCAACCGTTGGTTTGGGGAGCGAACAAGCCTGCTGCTTGCGCTGTTTCCGGCGTTGCTGGCTGGTTGGCTTTTTAGTCAAGCGCCCCTGGTGTTGAGTGACGGGCCTCAGTTACTTGAGTGGTCGTGGGTGCCTTCGCTAGGCATTAGCCTTAGCTTTTTACTGGATGGCCTTTCTCTGCTGTTTGGCTTGCTGATTACGGTGATTGGCACCTGTGTCCTGGTGTATGCGGGTGGCTATTTAAAAGGCCACCAAGATATTGCCCGTTTTCACCTCGCCCTCGTCGCCTTTATGGCCTCTATGCTGGGGCTTGTGTTAGCGGACGGCCTGCTGACGCTGTTTATTTTCTGGGAGCTGACCAGCATCACCTCGTACCTGCTGATTGGCTTTAACCATACTGATATTGAAGCACGCAAATCCGCTCGTCAGGGGCTTTTTGTGACGGTTGCTGGTGGCTTGGCGTTAATGGCAGGTTTGGTGCTATTGGGTATCGCCAGCGGCAGCTGGTCTCTGAGTGAGATTTTGCAGTCAGACGATGACCTGCGCCAGCATGCGCTTTATGCCCCTATGCTGATCTGCTTATTGCTAGGAGCCTTTACCAAGTCGGCGCAGTTCCCATTCCACTTCTGGTTGCCTAACGCTATGGCGGCGCCGACCCCTGTGTCGGCCTACCTGCACTCCGCTACCATGGTGAAAGCGGGGATTTACCTGCTGGCACGCCTTCAGCCTGAGCTGGGTGGCACGGCCATGTGGGTGACAATACTCTCAGTGGTGGGGGCGACCACCATGCTGACGGGTGCCTTCTTAGCCATTCACCATACCAATATCAAAAAGCTGCTGGCCTACTCCACCATTATGGCGCTGGGAACGCTCACTATGCTGCTGGGGATTGGCTCCGAATACGCCATGACCGCTTTTGTCACCTTTCTGCTCGCCCACTCCATGTATAAAGGGGCGCTGTTTATGGTGGCGGGCATCCTTGACCATGAAACCGGCACCAAAGACGTCACCGCCATGGGCGGATTACGAAGCGTTATGCCTGTCACGGCGGTAATCGCTTTTGTGGCGGCGCTCTCCTTGGCAGGGGTGCCGCCGCTGTTTGGCTTTATCGGTAAGGAACTCATGCTGGAGGCAGCGTTAGGCGCCGAGCGCATTCAACTGTTGCTGGTGCTGTTTGCTTTCCTGGCAGCCATCTTGACCATTGCGGTGGCGGCGATTATTGCGCTACGGCCATTCTACGGCGCACGCCATGAAACACCCCAAACACCCCATGAGGCGCCGTTGAGTATGCTGATAGGCCCAGGCCTATTGGCATTCGGGTCGCTCGCGCTTGGCTTGGCCCCTGCTGTGCTAGGGGCCGATGCGCTCTTGACCTCGGCAGCAACGGCGGTGGCGGGGGAGACGCTGCCGGTCTCGCTGTCGCTGTGGTACGGCGTCAACGTGGCGCTGATTATGTCGGTGGTGAGCTTGATCCTCGGCTTTTTGCTGTTCAAGCGGTGGGACAGCGTACGCGCCCAGTTAGCCAGGTTGGCACCGGTGATGCGTCATGGCCCCGAGGCGGGGTACGAAGGCTTGATGAATGGCGTCGTGCGCTTCTCTGAATGGCAGACACGCCTGCTGCAAAACGGCTATATGCGCAATTACATCCTGGTCATGCTGGTAGTGCTGATCGCGCTGATTGGCAACTCAATACTGCTGCGCCACTCTCCGCAGCTGGCGCTCTCCCTAGACGTGCGTTTCCATGAAGTCATTGTGGTGGGCACCATGGCAATGGGGGCGCTGTTTGCCACAATTTCACGCTCCCGCTTAGGCGCCGTGGTATCGGTGGGCATTATGGGCTTCTCTATCGCGCTGATCTTTATTCTGTTTAGCGCGCCAGATTTGGGGATTACCCAACTGCTGGTAGAAACCATGACGGTGATCCTGCTGGTATTGGTACTTTTCAGATTGCCGCGTTTTTCAAATCTCTCCACCAATCTTGAGCGCATCCGTGATGGGGCCGTTGCGGCCACCATGGGGGTGTTAATCTTCTTGCTGATCATAACCGCTTGGAGTATCGACCAGTTTGAATCGATCTCTACCTATATGGTGGAAAACAGCGCGCCGCTTGCCTATGGTCGCAATATCGTCAACGTCATTTTGGTGGATTATCGTGCCCTCGATACGCTCGGCGAGATGTTTGTTTTAGCGTTAGCCGCGATTGGTGTGATTGCGATGCTAAAGCTGCGTCATGGGGAGACAGAAGGCAAAGCGGCGGATAGCGACAAAGCCAGCGTGAAGGAGCCCTACGATGGTTAAATCAGGCACGATTATTCTGAATACGGCAGCGCGGTTCCTGATGCCACTGCAACTGATGTTCTCGGTTTTTCTGCTGCTGCGTGGCCATGACGAACCGGGCGGCGGCTTTATTGCCGGATTGGTAGCAGCTGGGGCGTTCACTCTTTACCTGTTTGCCTTCGGGGTCAGTGCCACCAAAGAGGTGCTGCGCATGGTCGACCCGCGAGACTTGATCGGCGCAGGACTCTTTTTTGGGATGATCTCGGTAGTGCCCGCTTGGTTCATGGGGCAGCCTTTTCTGACTGCTCAGTGGTGGACGATTCCGGTGATCGACTTTAAAGCGTCTACGCCGCTGATTTTTGATATCGGAGTGTATCTGGCGGTGTTGGGGTCGGTGATGGGCATGGTCATGGCATTAATGGAGGTGGATAAGGATGAGCCATAAGTTACCCAACCCGCTGTTTGCAGGAGGCCGCCCATGGAACCGTTAATGGCACTGGCGATTGGCCTGTTATACGCCACCGCTATTTTTATGATGCTACGCCGCTCTATCGTCAAACTCGTGATTGGCTTGATGCTACTCTCTAATGCCGCCAACCTGCTGATTTTTACTACCGCCGGTATGACTCGTGGCGCACCGCCGCTGATTCCTGAAGGGATGATGCAGCCTTTGGGCGATGTCGCTGACCCACTGCCTCAAGCGGTGGTGCTTACCGCTATCGTGATTGCCTTTGGGGTATTGGCGTTTGCGGTGGTATTGATCCGCCGGGCCTACGAAATCGTTAAGGCAGATGATTTAGACAAGATGAAGGATACCGACACGTGAGGCCTGAAGTCGCACTTCCCGTTTTGCTGCCGCTGCTTTCCGGGGCCATTTCGCTGATGTTTTGGCGCTCGCGGCCCATGCAGCGCTTTATTGCCGTGGCTGGCAACGTGGTACTATTTGTCGTCAGCCTGTGGCTGTTCGTTGCGGTCTTAGAAGATGGCTACATCACCATTCAAATGGGCAGCTGGCCAGCACCGTTTGGGATAACGCTCGTCGCTGACATGCTCAGCGCTGTGATGATTCTGCTCACCGGGATCATTGGCTTGGCCATGGGGATCTACTCCCTGGCGACCACCGGCCGGGGGCATGAAAGATTTGGCTACTACCCCCTTATGCATCTGCTGTTGGCGGGTGTGGCGGGTGCTTTTTTAACGGGCGATATCTTCAACCTCTATGTCTGGTTTGAAGTCATGCTGGTGGCTTCGTTTGCGCTCCTGACGCTGGGAGGCGAGCGCGCGCAGATGGAGGGCGCCATCAAGTATGTGACGCTCAATCTGCTGGCATCGGTCATTTTTCTCACTGCGGTAGGCCTGCTTTACGGCACGGTGGGTTCACTCAATATGGCCGATATCGCGCTGCGCATGGATGAAGCCGAGCACAGCGGCATGGTCGAAGTGCTTGCGGTGATGTTTATGGTGGCCTTTGGTATCAAAGCCGCTGCGTTTCCGCTGTTTTTCTGGCTACCTGCTTCTTATCACACGCCTCCGGTGGCGGTATCCGCACTGTTTGCAGGCCTGTTAACCAAAGTGGGCGTTTACTCACTGTTCCGGGTATTTACGCTAATCTTCGATCAGACCATGGGCTACCTACAGGACATCATGCTGTGGGGGGCCGTTCTCACTATGGTGACCGGCGTGCTGGGGGCGGCCGCCCAGTATGAATTCCGGCGTATCCTCTCGTTTCATATCGTCAGCCAGATTGGCTATATGATCCTGGGGCTGGCGCTCTATACACCACTGGCGATTGCAGGCGGTGTGTTTGCCATCATGCACAACATCATTGTGAAGACGAACCTGTTCTTAATTAGCGGGATTACCCACCGCCTACAGGGCACTTACCAGCTTAAAAAGATGGGCGGGCTATATCGTGAACGCCCTTGGCTGGCCGTGGCGTTCTTTATTAGCGCCTTCTCTCTGGCGGGTATTCCGCCGCTGTCGGGTTTCTTTGCCAAATTCGTGCTGGTGCGCGCAGGCTTTGAGGCAAAGGCTTACGTGGCGACCGGCATCGCCCTGGCCGTGGGTTTGATGACGCTCTACTCCATGGTGAAGATCTGGAACGAAGTGTTCTGGAAGGCGCTACCTGAAGAAAACCAGGTGCCCGAAACACCGACACCGACAGGCGATGATGGCCGGTTACTGAAGCCCAGCCTATGGATGATGTATCTGCCTGTCGTGGTGCTGGCCATGATGTCCCTGCTTATTGGCGTGTTTGCCGAACCCATCATGCTGGTGATGAACCAAATAGGCGATCAATTGATGACGCCCTCAGGCTATATCGAAGCGGTACTCGGTGCCTCCGCAAGTGCGGAAGCAGCGCTACTGGATCCCATTGAGATACAGGCCGAACGTGTCGATGACCGCTTGGAGGAAACACCATGACCGGCGCCATTTGGAACCTCTTGCTTGGTTTGGCCTGGGTGCTGCTGAGCGGCGACTTCTCCGGGTTGAATTTGTTGGTGGGGATGATTTTTGGCTATATCGCGTTGCTGCTGATTGAGCCTCAAGTCGATGGGTTGAAAGGCTATCCTGCTCGTGTGCCGCGCTTCATCGGCTTTCTCGGTTTTTTCATCAAAGAGTTGGTTCAGGCCAACTTACGCGTGGCATTCGATATCCTGACGCCGCCTTGGCACATGCAGCCGGGGGTCATTGCCTTACCGCTGTCGGCACGCACCGAAATGGAGATCACCCTGGTGGCGAATTTGATTTCGCTCACACCGGGTACCCTGAGCCTAGACGTGTCCGATGACCGTAAAGTGTTGTATATCCATGCGATGTTCCTGGACGACGAAGAGGAGCTTCGACGCAATTTGAAAGAGATGGAACACAGGGCACTGGAGTTATTTCGTTAATGGAAACCGTGATTTTAATTAGTCAGGTGATCATGGGCTTGGCGCTCGTGCTGACCTTCGTTCGCGTGGTGCGCGGACCTAGTCTGCCAGATCGCGTAGTGGCCCTAGAACTGTTCTCGACAACAGTCGTGGGGTTGGTCGGTGTGTATGCGATTCAATCGGGCGTCTCGAGCTTCTTGGACGCCGCGATCGTGATTGCGCTGATGGGCTTTTTAGCCGCCATTGGCTTTGCGCGCTTTTTAGAACGTGGAGGGCCGCGGGATGATTGATGTAATTAAAGGGGCCATGCTGCTAACAGGGTCTAGTTTTATGCTGTTAGCCGCCGTTGGTTTACTTCGCTTGCCTGACTTGCTGACGCGTATGCACGCCACCACCAAGGCGGCGGCGCTCGGGGTGATTTTAATCATGCTGGCATCGGCCATGCATTTTGCTGAAGTGGGCGTAGTGGCACGCTCGTTTGCCATTATTGTGTTTATCTTAATCACTGCGCCGATTGCCGCCCACGTGATCGGGAGGGCCGGATACTTCGTAGGCTCAAGGCTGTGGAGCGGCACGGTGAAAGATGAATTGCGTCCTAACTACGACCCGCTTACCCATGAGCTTAAAAGCGGCATGGAAACCCAGGAAAACGCCAAGCGACACCCGCGTAACACCGACCCAGATTAGCGCGACGAGCACTACCAACGACTTCTTTAAGCCACCTCGTTGTGGCTTTTTTTATGCCTAAAAAACCCGAAATAGAGACGCTATTCTGAAAAACTGTTATGTCAATTTATGTACAATAATTGTACTGTATAAGATGTTGTGTCCATGTATTACGGCGTGGCGTGGCAGCGACTCCGCGACCCGCGCCAAGATAGGTATTTCAACGTATTAAAGCAAGCGGGCCATTACGACTCCAAGGGGCTTTACGTGGCATACTGGCTGCCAGCCCCTGTTCTCTGCCCTAGCGGCCTAGGGGTGGTATCTCCCTCATTTCTGAGCCATCATCCAGCTCACGCCAAGGATTGCTGAGAGAAGAATGCTATGCCGTTAATACCCGTGTCATTACCCGCCGTGTCGCTGAAACATAACAATTCGTTGAATACTCGCCGAGCCGCTGTATTCCCGTTGTTATTCGTTGCCGCTACGACGCTTGCTCTCCACAGCCCTGCCACACACGCCAGCCCGCAACTAATGACCGAGGTAGATGCACGAGCCGCTGAAGAGGTGCGCTATGCCAACTTCAATCAGTGGTTAAGCGAGTTTCGTCGCTATGCCGCCAACCAAGGGATTAGCGAAGCGACGCTAGCCTCCGCCTTTGATGGCCTGCGCTACCGCGAGCGGGTGATTGAATTAGACCGCTACCAGCCTGAGTTCGTGCGTGCCATTTGGCAGTATTTGGATAGTGCCGTGTCTACCGCGCGTATTACCAATGGTCAGGAGAAGTACGCGCAACACCGTGAAACAGCCCAGCAGATGCAGCAGCGCTATGGCGTACCAGCAGAAATCATCGTGGCCATCTGGGGCGTTGAGAGTAATTACGGCAGCAACTTTGGTGATTTCTCGACGCTAGAGTCCCTCGCCACGCTGGCCTATGATGGCCGTCGGCGAGACTTTGCTCGTGGGGAGCTGCTAGCAGCACTACGTATTATTGACCAGGGCGACATTGCCGCAGAGCAGATGAAAGGCTCTTGGGCGGGAGCGATGGGGCATACCCAGTTTATTCCCAGCAGCTTTGAGGCCTACGCGGTGGATGGCGATGGCGATGGTCGCCGCGATATTTGGGGTAGCATACCCGATGTGATGGCCTCTACCGCGAACTATCTGGCGCGGGCGGGCTGGCAGGCCGGGCAGCCGTGGGGTACCGAAGTTGTGCTGCCTACCTCCTTTGATTACGCCCAAACCGGCCGCAAGAGCAGCGCTGAGTGGGCCGCGCAAGGCGTGCGTGCGGTGAACGGTGACCTGCCTTCCTTCGATAGTGCAGCGGTGATTGTACCGGCCGGGGCGAATGGCCCCGCGTTTATCGTAGGCCCCAATTTCCGCGCTATCTTGCGTTACAACAATGCCACTAGCTATGCGCTGGCGGTTGCCACGCTAGCCGACGCCATTGCTGGGCGAGAGGGCATTTCGCAAGCATGGCCACGCGATGAGGCACCTTTAACCCGTGATGATGTCAGAACGCTCCAGCAGCGTTTGAACAACGCCGGTTACGCGGTAGGCACTGCCGACGGCATTATGGGGCCGAATACTCAGGCGGGGCTGCGTGCCTTCCAGCGCGACCAAGGCCTAGTGCCGGATGGCTTTGCTACCCAGTCGCTGTTAGAGCGGTTGCGCTAGCTCAGGGCGCTTTCATCGCTGTTTGAATCTCTTTGATAGCTAGGCAAACTTCTCACCAAGGATGAGTCGCAATGGGAAAAACATTTCTAGGGGTGTTGGGGGCGAGCGTATTGGCTGGTTCCCTGTTGGTCAGTGCTACCGCACAGGCTGAGGATAAGGTCTTCGGCTGGGTGGAAAATGCTTACATCGAGCCATGGGGGATTGCCGTCAAGGCCAAGTTGGATAGCGGCGCACTTACCTCATCACTGGATGCCCGTGATATCGAGATGTTTGAAAAAGATGGCGAAGAGTGGGTGCGCTTTCGTTTGAAGCTGGAAGATCAAGAGAGCGGTGACACCTTTAGCGACCAAATCGAGCGTCCACTCTATCGCGAGCAAACCGTGCGCGGCGCTGGGGGTCGTGACGAGCGCCCGGTGGTGCTGATGGACGTGTGCATGGGGGATACCATCTACGAGGAGCAGTTTAGCCTGCGTGACCGAGAAGAGATGATTTACCCACTGCTGTTGGGGCGTCGTACTATCAGTCACCTCGGCTTGTTGGATGTGCGCAATACCTTCCTGCAAGAACCCGAGTGTGGGGAGAATGCCACTTACGTTCCCCACGACCCGGAAGACGAGCAGTCGTAACTTCCATCCAACCTAGAACAGCCGTGACAGCAGCGCGGTGACGGCTGTTTCTACCCGCAGGATACGAGGGCCTAGGTGCATTCCCTCGCAGCCTGCCGTCAGTAGCTGCTCCACTTCCCACGGGATAAAACCGCCTTCGGGCCCTACCAGTAATAGCGTTGGCTCATCAATACCGCGCGGGCAGGCATTCTCCATGCCTGGGTGGGCAACCAATCCTCTTCGTTCTGTTAGAAGTGCCGGTAGCTGCTCTTCCATAAAAGGACGAAACCCTTTGCAGAGCGTCACGTTAGGCAGTTGAGTATCCCGCGCTTGTTCTAGCCCAAGTATCAAATGCTGATGAATTTTTTCTGGCCGCAGTTCTGGCGACTGCCAGTAACTCTTTTCAACCCGCTTGGTGTGCAGCAGGGTAATCTCTTTGACTCCTAACGCCGTGACGTGCTCAAGCGTGCGTGCCAGCATACGCGGGCGCGGCAGCGCCAGGACAAGATGAACGGGCAGGGCAGGCGGCGGCGGTTCGTTGATATCTTCCAGCGCAAACAGAGCCTGCGTTTTGTTGAGCTCCGTTAGCGTGGCCTTACCCATAGCGCCGCCTTGAATACCCACGGTTAAGCGATCGCCTTCGTTAGCGCGGTGTACTTCATGCAGATGGGTCAGGCGGCGCGCATCGGTAATACGAGCGTGGTGACCATCGACCTCGCTCGGGTCTAGCAGTATCAAATTCATCTGATTTTGCGCGGGATACCCGGTACTTTTAGTGCCGGGAGGAATAGCGCGTCGCCCGCAGGGCGACTGGGTTACGCCACCGCCTGTCCCGCTCCTCCTGTTAGGTTGGTGAAGGGTGTGATGTAATAGCCGTAGCCATCACCGCGTTGAATCACGGTGCAGTATTTGTGCGAGATGCCTTGCACGGCCCCCTGTTCGGTCTGAATGTTGAAACTGCCGGTTTTGCGTATCGCGACACGCCCCGTATGGGTACCGGCCTTCTTACCGGTGGGTACTATCGCACGCACCATGTCGCCGGTTTGAAAGCCGTGCACCTGCTTCTGCCGCATTAGATAGCCACGCGGAAACCCGTGTTTCGTTAAGCGCGTGCGCTGGTAGCTGCCGCGCCCCATCGCCTTGATCGTCAGTGTCGGCACTGTCCAGTCATGCAGCTTACCAAAAGCTCCGACACAAGCGGCGTCCAGGGCATGCGTCTTGGGGATGTTGAGGCGCTGTCGGTTGTATTTGGTGCGGCCACCGCTGCTCACGGCGACCGGTAAATCCGTGGTTTTGAGCGCGGAGAACAGCGCCCAGCGGGTCGCATTGACCGCACTGGCATCGCGCATCGGTTGCTTGAGCTGGCGCTGCACACGTTCCAGCTGTGCGTCAGCTGATAAGCCGTTAGCCTTGAGGCGCTTTTTCAGGCCTTTGTTGGTGGCGAAAAAATCGGTCAGTGTCTGGCTATCTTTCTCGGCATTACAGGGATGGCAACTCAGCGTCAAATTGCTGACACGATTCGAGCCGCCGCGTGAGCGCGGCACCACATGCTCGATCTCCAGCGGCGTGTCGCCGGTGCCACAGTAGGCACACTCACGCCCCCACTTTTCCAGCAGGTACTCGCGTACTTCGTAGCCCAGCAAGGTGCCTTGCTGGTACTCCACACCGCTGATCTCTGGGTTATCCAGCTTCTGCGTATCAAAGCGCACCAACTCTTGGCTGATGGCTGTTACAGGAGCCAAACGA
>NZ_JBSXNH010000086.1:0-43961 GCF_056857535.1 Vreelandella sp. L-25 | reverse complement strand
GTTATTGGATCTGACCAGGGTCAGAACCGGCATCACTGTCCCCGAATTCGGGGTAAGTTAATGGCATGAGCCGTATACGTGGTCCGTATGTACGGTTCTGTGAGAGGGATGAGGCGGAGACGCCTCACCCTACTCGCTGTTGGGTCTATGGTGGGTATAGAAATACTGCAAGGTACTAGGCCTTCGATAAAAGTAAGGAAGACCTAGCCATTTCACAGCTGCACGAATTCCGGGACTCTGCGACCCCGTGTAGCGCTCAGGCCTGCTGGAAGAGCCTAGAGATTTTTTCTTGCCTGGGTGCTGCGGCTGGGATGGTCGTTGCCACCAAAGAAAAACGGTCTGCTTTCTGCTGGCTACGCACACCTGATCGCCACCCCCTATATACCTATTACCCTTCGAGAGCTTCAACGCGCCTGTAACATGGTGGTTGAAGCGTCGTTCTGGGGCGCAGGTCGGCGCTATAAATTGGGTGCTTACCTAGGGGGCCGGGAGTCTTAGATACCACCTCGCTTAATCGGCCACAAATGTCCCATCAGGCAGTTTGTGGCCGACAACTACCCCACCCAACCGGCCATTTTAATTGTCGCCAAGCGGCCAAAGTAGTTGGCAATAACTCGCCAGCGGTGCCACGACCTAGCATCGTGTCGATCGTCTAGACGATAAAGAGCCATGATCCAATCACTCGCTTATCCGGTCGTCGCGTTCACGCATGAGCCAATAGGTCAGACCTAAGGCCAGTATCATCCCCGCCAGGGCGGCCAGTTTGGCAGGATCAATGTCGGGGTCAAGGATGATGAACTTGCGGGCCAGTGCCAGGATCGCGATCAGAATGACGGTCTTGACCTGGATGATGCTTTCCTTACGCAGCGCCACTTTGACGATCGAATGCTTGAATTCCATCGCGATCAGGAGGGTCATGGTGGCACCGAATACCATCTGAAAAGCCTTATGATCCGTTGGATTCAGTGCATCCATGACGAGCAGCGTGAAGACGAGCCGAATCAACTGAATTAGCGACACCACGATGATGACGGCAATGACCGCCGACAGAACGAGAGCGACGACCTGCTCGAAGCGCTCGTAAAACGTCATCAACCGCCACTGGGAGCGCATCTCGTCAAGGGTCGTGTGGCCAGGTTCTTTATGCATAAGCGTTGCTCTCTCTTTCAATGAAACGTTAATGGAACGGGGAGTCCGAGCTGCCGTCCGGACGAAGACGGTATTGGTAAAGCATACCGGGAACGTGGCTGGCCAACTCTTCTCGCTGTCGGCGCATAGAGTTCAGCGCCTGCTCGACCCTCTTGAGATCGGTGATGTCCTCTACCGTCCCGTCTGCCGCTCTGGGCCGACCAGAGGCGTCGCCCTTGAATGGCCCGCAGGTGTATCCAGCGAACCTGCCCTCCGCTGACGATACGATACTGCAGATCAAGGGACTTTCCGCACATGGCAGCATCCCATGCCCTATCGAAGAGGGGGCGGTCTTCAGGGTGAATGCACTGCAGGAATCGCTCGAAGGCTATTGGCGCACCAACATCCAGGCCGAGCACGCGGCAGGCTTCATCGGAGCAAGTGAGGAGTTGTGAGCCAAGATCGAGATGCCAACTGCCAAAATGGGCATTCTGGTTAATCTGGTCACCGTGTCGGGCTGAGATTTGAGGCGGCTCGTTCAAAGGTGACGCTCCTTAGGGGTGAAACAGAGGTTCCAAAGTTTCTGCAACTCGGAGCGCATTTCGTCAAAGATTGTGTGGCTGGGGTCGCTATGCATCGACTGGCCGGTGGCGCGTCCCACCAGGTGGGCCAGACCGGCAAGCGGTGGGATAGCGACCGCCAGCGACACGAGGGTGGCTGCCCATGTCACCCCGTTGGGTCGGACACGACAGCCACCCATCGCTCAAGATTCGCCGTCCGCCGGTTTCTTCTTGCGCGTAGCCTTGCTCTCGTCGCTAGGCGGTGCCTCGGCCACGTTCGCGGCATCGGGCTTTTCAGGCTCGGCCGGCTGCGCGGGTGGCTCCTGGCGCTCGAAGACCACTCGTTCGGCCTTGTCATCCCAGCGGGCGCTGGCGTGATCACCCTTGCCAATGCCACCACCGAGCATCTCGCGCGCCAGCGCGGTCTCCAGCTCGCTGCGGATCAGCCGCTTGAGCTCACGCGCGCCGAACTCGGGTTTGTAGCCTTCCTCCGCGAAGTGGTCGATCAAGGTCTGGTCGAAGGTCAACGTCACGCCCTGGCTGGCGGCGTTGCGGGCCACACGATCGAGCTGCAGGCCGACGATATGGCTGATCTCCTCTTTGCCCAGCGCATGGAAGACGATGATCTCGTCGATGCGGTTGAGGAACTCGGGGCGGAAGTGTCCGCGCAGCACGTCCATCACCTCGGACTTGGTCTTCTCGTATTCCTCGCCGGCGGCGCCACCGGCCTTCAGCCGACGCTGGATGATGTCCGAGCCCAAGTTCGAGGTGGCGATGATGATGGTATTGGTGAAATCCACCACCCGGCCCTTGCCGTCGGTGAGCCGCCCGTCGTCGAACACCTGTAGCAGGATGTTGTAGACGTCGGGGTGCGCTTTTTCGATCTCATCGAGCAACAACACGCTGTAGGGTTTGCGCCGCACTTTCTCGGTGAGCTGGCCGCCCTCGTCATAGCCCACATAGCCCGGAGGCGCGCCCACCAGGCGTGCCACGGCATGGCGTTCCCCGTACTCGGACATGTCGATGCGCAGCAGCGCACCTTCATCGCCATAGATCGACTCGGCCAGCGCCTTGGCGAGTTCGGTCTTGCCCACGCCGGTCGGTCCGAGGAACAGGAAAGTCGCCACCGGCTTGCTGCCTTCGCGCAGGCCCGCCCGCGACAACCGCACGGCATCGGCCACCGCGCGCACCGCTTCGTCCTGGCCCACGAGGCGCTCGTGCAGCCGCTGCTCCAGATGCAGCAGCTTCTCGCGTTCTTCCACCGTCAGCTCGTTGACCGGAATGCCGGTCAGGCGCGAGACGATCTGCGCGACATGCTCGGCCTTGACTTCGGCGTTGCCCGAGGCGCGCTCGCGTTCCCATTCCTCGACGAGCTTCTTGAGTTCAGTCTCCTTGGCCTCGATGCGCTTGCCCAGCTCGGCGGCCTTGTCGTACTGCTTGCGCGAGGCCACATAGTCCTGCTCACGCCGCAGCTGGTGCAGTTCGGACTCCAGCTCTTGCACCGCCACCGGGCGGGCCGTGGCCGACAGCTTCACGCGTGCGGCCGCCTGGTCGAGCAGGTCGATGGCCTTGTCAGGCAAAAAGCGCGCGGTGATGTAGCGGTCCGACAACTCGGCGGCGGCGATGATCGCATCCTCGGTCATGCTGACCTTGTGGTGCGCCTCGAAGGTGTCGCGCAGGCCACGCAGGATCATCATGGTCTGCGCTACCGTCGGCTCGGGCACCATCACCGGCTGGAAGCGACGCTCCAGCGCGGCGTCCTTCTCGATGTACTTCTGATACTCGTTGAGCGTGGTGGCGCCGATCAGGTTCAGTTCGCCGCGCGCCATCATCGGCTTGAACACGTTGGCCACGTCCAGCCCGCCTTCGCCGCCACCCTGGCCGGCACCGACGATGGTGTGCACCTCGTCGATGAAGAGAATCAGCTCGCCCTGGTGCTCGGTCACTTCCTTGAGCACCTTCTGCACGCGCTCCTCGAATTCGCCGCGGTACTTGGCGCCTGCCACCATGGCGTTGATGTTGAGTTCCACCAAGCGCTTGTCGCGCAGCGTCTCGGGTACTTCGCCGGCGACCATCCGCTGCGCCAGTCCTTCGACGATGGCGGTCTTGCCGACGCCGGGCTCGCCGATCAGCACCGGGTTGTTCTTCTTGCGCCGGGCCAGCACCTCGATAGTGGTCTCGATCTCCTGCGCGCGGCCGATGACCGGATCGAGCTTGCCCTCGCGCGCCATCTTGGTGAGGTCGCGCGAATACTTGTCGAGTTCCGGCGTGTTGGTCGGCGTCTCGGCGCGGCCATCCTCGGCCCCTTTGCCGACCACCTTGCTTACCTGCTGGCGCAGCGCTTGCGGCGTGAGGCCGTAACGGCGCAGCAGGTTGGCCGCCAAACCTTCGCCTTCCTCGGCCAGCCCGATCAGGAAATGCTCAGGGCCGACATAGGAGTGGCCGAGTTCGTTGGAGGCCACGAAAGCGCGGCTGAGCGCGTCCTTGACCCGGGGCGACACGCCGATTTCGCCCTCGAACGGCTTCTCGCCGCGCTTGGCTTCGGATTCGATTTGCCGCTTGAGGTCATCGACGTTGACCTTGAACTGCCCCAGGATGGTTTTCACCACGTCGCTGTCGGCGAGCGCCAACAGCAGGTGTTCGGTATCGACTTCGGCGCGCCCGAACTCTGCAGTGTGTCGGGCGGCCTCCTGCAATAGGGCCTCGGACTGTTCGCTGATGCGGCTGGCGAGCCCACTGCCGCGCCGGCGCGCGGTGCCCGTACCGGCCCGGGCGGGTTCGCCGAACGAGGCATCGACGACCTCGTCGGTATCGGCCGCCATGGACGATGCGGCGTCACCGATGCGGAAGAAGTCGCTGCCGAGAAAGTCTTCGAACAGGCCGCTACGTGAGCCGAACAAGGCTTCCAGCGGTGAGACGGTGCGCTTTTGCTGGCGCACCAGTTGGCGATAGTGATCGTCACACAACAGCATGGTGCTGTGGCGACCATTGAGATTGGCTTCCACCCGCGCCGTGGCGGGCTGACCGCAGACTTGGCATTGTTTTCTGGCCATGCTGATGCTCCTGTAAAGATTGATCTGACGAGGCGCCGAAGGTCTCGGCGCCTCGACCTTCACCTGGTTTTTTCGGAGAACGAGCCGATCGGCGTCAGCCGTTGATCGGGATCGAGCGGCCCTGCTTAGGCGCACTGGCCTCGCGCTTGTCCATCGTGATCGTGAGCACGCCGTTCTTGAATGCGGCCTTGATCGATTCCTGGTCGGCGTTGTCAGGCAGGTTCAGGACACGCTGGAAACTGCCGTAGGAGCGTTCGACGCGATGGAAGTCGCCCTCCTTCTTTTCCTGCTCCTGGCGCTTCTCGCCCCGTACCATCAGCAGGTCGTTGTCGAGCGTGATCTGGATATCCTGTTCCTCGACGCCGGGAACCTCCAAGGAAATCTTGTACTGCTTGTCGGTTTCCTGAATGTCCAGCGCCGGCTTCAGCATGCCCGGCCAGTCCGACGGCCATTGCGGCATGGCCTGCGTCGGCAAGCCGAAGCCTCGAAACGCATCGTCAAAGAGGCGGTCGATCTCGCGATGCAATTGCAGGATGGGACTGACGGGACCGCCTGCCGCCGGCAGGTCATTGCGCTGCACGGACAGCGAGGCAGCGCTCTGTTGTTCTTCCTGTTCTTTCTTGAACCAGTTCCAGGGAGCCAATTTCTTGAAATCAATGTCCATGTCACACCTCCAGAAGAAAAATTGAAGACTCTCGCTCACTCCGTTTGCCTGCGGCTATGGATAGCGCTCCCAGGCAACACGGGATGTTTCGCTGCCTTCGGCTGCTCATCTGTACGTATCACCTCCTTCTTTCTGCCTGCTTGGGTCTGATCATTGATCCATCGATCGATTTCACTTTGATGAAACCGCCATGCCCCCCACAATTTCCGCCTTCGTGCAGCCTCAATCGAGGGTTTTCTTCAAGACTTTGCAAAATATTGTGGCTAACATGCAGGAAGTCAAGAGTCAACACCTCGCGATCTGCTGGGCGATTGATGTGAGTCAATCGTAAGCAACCAGGAAACAAATCGGCGTTGCAGTCGCGCAGGCTGGTGACCACGTAGCGGGTGTTGAAGCCACGCTCGATGGCGCTGCTCTTTCAGGCGGTCTACCTGACGCTGCACGAGGTGCGCGAGGAGATTCCTAATCGGCCGCTCTATCGCCTGGGCTTCCTCAACCAGGAGGTGGAGATGAAGAGTCTCAACGAGGCACTGCTGCCGGTGCTGGGGCTGCCGGGTCTGCTCAGGGAGAGGGGCGGGCCCTCGCGCAGCTAAAAGCCAAAGGTTACGCCGACAAGTACCGCGACCGGGGCATGCCGATCTACCTGCTGGGCGTGGAGTTCTCGAAGGAGCAGAGCCAGGTCGTGGCCTTCGAGGTGGAGGAGGCGCGGCAACGATGAGCGTGGGGGATCGTGGTAGCATTATGTTCCCTGTAACATCGACCTCAAGGAGCCAATATGTCGGAGCGTTATCCTGAAGACCCTGCCCTGGATCTGTACTTGGCTCTGATGGAAGTGGATTGGCCGACTGCCTTTGATGCCGCCACCCTATCGCGTGGGTTGGGCTATGCCCACAAGGGGCGTGTGCATGATGGGTTCAACCTGCAGGTCGGCAGTGACATGCTGGGAATCTTCGGGCGCGTTGCCGGTGGCCGCAAGCAGGCCTACATGACGCGGGCTTATCTTGACCCCAAGGATCTCGACAAGGGGCTCTTTACCCTCTGCAACTGCCAGGTCGGCGTGCGCTGCAAGCATGCCGTGGCGCTGATCGAGACCTTCATGAATCAGATGGGCGAGGAGGGCTTCGCCTCGCCGGAGGAAAGCCTCGAGCCGTCTCCCGGTTCGCCCCCTGCGCCACCGCTTGCCAAGCGCTCGTCGTCGGCCGAACTGGCGTCGGCCAAGCGCGAGCGCCTGAAGCGCGACTGGGAAGCGTGGCTGAAGCGGGCGGATCGGCCTGCCTTGCAGGAGGAACCAGAAGGGCGGCGCGTCGGCGATGAGTATCGCCTCGCCCTGTTTCTGAGCGCGCCCGGTGCCTATCGTGAGCCGGTGCTGCGGGTGGTGCCGGTGTGGGTGCGTCCGTCGCGCCAGAGCCATCGCCACTCGGGGTGGGTGGCGCCACGGATCATCGAGGCGGCCTCCGACCTGGTGCCAGTGCCCGAGGGTGGTTGGCCTGCGGCCCAGGAGGAGGCCCTGACACTGCTTTTGCACGGCCCTCAGGAGTCCACTTTGATATCAGGTCAGATGCGCCGTGCGGCGGTCATCGATCAGCCACTGCAGGGGCGGGCGCTGTGGAATCTGCTTGAAGGCGATGAGCTCCCACTGCTGTTCCATGAAAAGCAGACGGGCCCCGTTCTTGAACTGGGCCCTGCCGGGCAGCTGGCGCCTCGCTGGCAGGCGGATGAAGAGGGGGTACAGCATCTGGCGCTGGATACGCAGCCAGAAGGATTGCTCTCGCAAACGGCGCTTGTGCTGCGTAGTGGGCGCGAGTTGTGCTACCTGGACGTTGAGCAGGGCTTGTTCGGCCGCCTGGCCGGTAGTCCCGAGTGGCTTAAAAGGGTGGCGCAGGCGCCGCCGCTACCCCCCGAGATGAGTGGCTGGTTGAGTGAGCGCCTGGGTGAGGCGCCGGCACTGGCCGAGACATTGCCGGCGCCGCATCAGGTCGAGGAGCGCCAGCTGGATGATGTGGTGCCGCGGCTCAAGGTCACCATGCAGGTAGCCGCAGGTCAGCTGGGCTTTCGTGACGGTGCACCTCTGCCGCGCTGGGTGGAAGTCGGTGCGGCGGTGGTGGGGCTTGACTATGCTGGTATCGAGGTGGTCCCGGAGCCCGGCGACTGGGTGCAGGGGTACCGTGATGGCCAGCGACTCAAGATCAAGCGCGATGCCGAGGCGGAGTTGGCGCTGGTGCGCGGGCTGCCATCGGGCATGATCACCCTGGAGTGGCTGCGCGAGGCCGAGCTGGTGCCGGCCTATCTGAAGCTGCCTGACTGGTCGCTGCTGCTGCCGAATGCCGAGGGTCCTCCGGCCACGATCCTCGAATGGTCGACCCACCTGGCCGGCCCCGATGAGTGGTGGGAGATGATCGCCCGGCTGCGCCAGGCGGGTTGCCTGGTTCACTTCAGCGACGACTTTCCCGAAGAACCCACCTATGTGGAGCCGGACGATTGGTACGGCGAGCTGGAGCCGGCCGGCAACGGCTGGTTCGACCTGGCGCTGGATATCGAGGTGGAGGGCGAACGCCTCAACCTGCTGCCGATCCTGCGCCGCCTGTTTCGGGATCCCGGCTTTCCGCTGGAGCCGGCCGCTGATGAACCAGAGGACGCCAGCTGGACGCTGGCCCTGCCGGAGAATCGCCGCCTGGTGATGCCGCTCTCGCGCCTGCGCTCGCTGATGGCGCCCATCCTCGACTGGTTGAATGATGAGAGCGACCCCGAGGCGGCGGTGCGCCTGCCGGTGACCGCCGCCGAGAAGGTAGCGCCCCTGGCCGAGCACGAGTGCTGGGCGGGACGAGACGACGTGACCAAACTGGCCCGGCGCCTGCGCGAGCTGCCCGCCAGCCTGCCGGCACCGCCGGGCTTAGTTGGCGAGCTGCGTGACTACCAGGCCCGAGGCATCGCCTGGATGCGCTTTCTCTCCGAGCTGGGCACCGGCGGCATCCTGGCCGACGATATGGGCCTGGGCAAGACCGTCCAGGTATTGGCTCATGTGCTCGATGAGCGCGCCCGCGGGGCGCTGACCGGCCCGACCCTGGTGGTGGCGCCCACCAGCCTGGTGGGCAACTGGTGCGCCGAGGCTGAACGCTTCGCCCCCGAGCTCAACGTCGTCGCCCTGCAGGGGGGGAAGGCTCAGCGCGAGCGCCAGTTCGAGGAGGCGCTTCCCGGTGCCGACCTCGCGGTGACCACCTATGCGTTGCTGATCCGCGATCTCGAACGCCTGCGCGAGCACGACTTCGGCCTGCTGGTGCTTGACGAGGCCCAGGCGATCAAGAATGCCGCCAGCCAGACCGCGCGGGCGGTGCGCGAGCTCAATGTGGCCCGCGCCATCGCCATGACCGGTACGCCACTGGAAAACCACCTGGGTGAGCTGTGGGCGCAGCTCGATGCCGTGGCCCCGGGCGCCCTGGGCAGCCAGCAGTGGTTCGGTCAGCGCTTTCGCACCCCCATCGAGAAAGAGGGCGACGTCGAGCTGCGCCAGCGGCTCTCCCGGCGCATCGCTCCGCTGATGCTGCGCCGGACCAAGCAACAGGTGCTCGCCGAGCTGCCGGAGAAGACCGAGACCCGTCGCGAGGTCACCCTGAGCGGCGCCCAGCGCGAGCTCTACGAGAGCCTGCGCCTGGCCCAGCACCAGCGGGTGCAGCAGGCGGTGGCCGAGCGCGGCCTGGCCGCTTCCGGCATCGTGATGCTCGATGCGCTGCTCAAGCTGCGCCAGGTGTGCTGCGACCCGCGGTTGGTCAAACTGGAGAGTGTGCGCAAGACCAAGCGCTCGGCCAAGCTGGAGCAACTGCGCGAACTGGTGGGGCCCTTGGTGGAGGAGGGGAGGCGCATCCTGATCTTCTCCCAGTTCACTGAGATGCTCACGCTGATCGGTGAGGCGCTGGAGAAGGACGGCATCCCCTTCACCACCCTGACCGGCGACACGCCGGGCAAGACCCGCACGCAGCGGGTGGCGCTGTTTCAGCAGGGCGAGATCCCGGTATTTCTGATCAGCCTCAAGGCCGGCGGTACGGGCCTGAACCTCACCGCCGCGGACACCGTGATCCACTACGATCCCTGGTGGAATCCGGCGGTGGAGGCCCAGGCCACCGGCCGCGCCCACCGCATGGGCCAGCAGAACCCGGTGTTCGTCTATAAGCTGGTATGCGCCGGCACCGTGGAGGAGCGCATCCTCGACCTGCAGGCGCGCAAGGCCGATCTCGCCGCCTCGATCCTTGAGGGTGGCGCCGAGCACAAGAGCGACGGCCCGCTATTCGACGAGGAGGATCTGGCGCTGCTCTTTGCGCCGGTAGTGTAGTGAGATGGGTTAAGAAAAAATCCCCCTCTGGTTGTTGGCTGAAGATTTTCCTGCTGAAGTGAACGAAATACCTCGCTTCCTGAGCATGAAGATGAAAAACGTTGGTGATGTGCACCTTCATGGGCACCTGGCGCTGGGCGTCCTGCCGCCGGAGCGAGCGCCTGCCGATGACGATCTCCTCTCGCATCTGTTGTTTGCTCTGAAGCATGAGGGCGTGGGCCTGGCCATTCTTTCCGAGACGCTCCCTTATCTCTCGGTCGAATCGCTAGTTGCGGCACTGGAGGCCTTGACTGGTTTGGTGGCGGTATTGGTCTGGGGAAGAGGTATACGAAGAGGTATACGGAGCACAGCCCCGTTATAGCTATTGCTCGCGGCGGTTCTCGTGCAGCTGCTGAGCTGGTCAATGATGGCGGGGCAGCACACGCCATACCCTGATGTTCTGGGGCCTCGCACTTCTGGGGCTGATGCTGGTGGTCTCGGTGGGTGAGTATGGCATTGCTCACTGGCGTCAGGCTTTCGATAACCCGCGATTTCGGCCCGACTTTGGTGTAATGAATGCCCCGCATCCTGCGATGTTCTTCGGAGCAACAATGTTGGCGGGCGTGAGCTTCGCTGCGCGTTGCTGGCGTTCGGGGAGGTGGGCGTGGACTCGGCACTTGGGCTGGCTGAGTGTCAATGGCTTCCTGACCGAACACGCCAGTATGGCCACCTACACAATACTACACTAGAGGTTCTGGTTGCCTATGGCGTGTTGGGTCTTAGTGTGATGATCGTGCTTGGGGCTTAGGTTGGTCTAGTACTACAGTCGTAACTGAATAAGCTACAATGCATGTGGTTGATATGGAAGCGATTACAGGGTGAAGGATGCAAGAACTGGATCTTTCTGTCTCAGCATTGTTGGATGACCTGGCAGAGCGGTTAGGCCCGCTCTTTCCGCGTTCGGAAACGCGCGCTCGAGCTCTACGTTACATCCAGGGGCTGCTCAGCCAGTGTGAACGTAAGAATAGCTGGCATCTTGCCGAATGGCTCGGCGATGCCACCCCAGATGGGGTACAGTACCTGTTGGATCGTGCCCGCTGGGATGCGGACGTAGCACGCGATATTCTCCGCCAATGGGTCATCGATACGCTGGGCTCGCCTAAGGGTGTCCTAGTCCTGGACGAGACCGGCTTTACCAAGAAAGGCCAGCACTCGGCCGGCGTGCAACGCCAGTACAGTGGCACCGCTGGCCGTATCGAAAATAGTCAGATCGGGGTCTTTCTTCTCTACGCTAGCCCGGCGGGACATGCCTTCCTGGATCGCGCCCTGTACTTGCCCAAATCCTGGACACTGGACCGCGAGCGTTGTCGGCGTGCGGGCATCCCTGATGACGTCGAATTTGCCAGCAAACCCGAGCTCGCTCGCCGGATGCTGGAGTGCGCGATGGATCAGGACATACCGGCCGCCTGGGTGACGGGGGATAGCGTCTATGACGGTAACCGCAGCCTGCGTCTGTGGCTGGAGGAGCGCTCACAACCCTTTGTTTTAGAAGTGGCTTGTAACGAATCCTTGTGGTGGCAGAGCTTCCACTACACGCGAGCGGACGAGATCGCAGCGGCATTGCCGGATGACGCATGGCAGACCCTATCCGCTGGCTCAGGCAGCAAGGGCGAACGCTGGTTTTGCGATAGTCAGAGATGAGGAGGTGAATGTCATAACCCACGTTATGAAAGGAGCCATCCTAGGTTGCAAGCGCAGAAAGGTTCGCTACCCTATCTACTGCGCTGTGTTTCTAAATGAGACACGTTTTAACTGAAGTTTAATCATACAAGGAGTGGATTAGATGACAGTCAGCAATACACCGCTTAACCATGTGACCGCCCACAAACAGTATAGCGAGATGGCCGACGTGCCCACGGCGGGCAATGCCAGGGTGGTAGACGCTTATCCCACACGCTTGGCCCAAGCCCCTGCATCACTCACACAGCCCCGCCAGGATGGCGTCGTAAAAGGGCGTGCGCTACCGGGACCGCTGAGTGAGGCTCAGCTCGATGAGTTCGAACGCAAGGGATATTTGTTCATTCCCAATTTGATCGATGGCGAAGAGCTGGAGGCGCTTCGCAAAGAGATGAATGCCCTGCTGAGCAACGACGCCTATCGCGATAAGGCGTTCAGCATCACCGAGCCAGAAAGCCATGAGATTCGCTCACTATTTGCCGTGCATCGCCTTTCTGAGCGATTAGGGGCGCTTGCCAGCGACGAGCGCGTGGCTGGTGCGGCTCGTCAGATCATCGGTGACGACCCCTACGTGCATCAGTCGCGTATCAACTACAAGCCGGGCTTTGCCGGTAAAGGCTTCAATTGGCACTCGGACTTCGAGACCTGGCACGCTGAAGATGGTATGCCCAACATGCACGCGGTCAGCGCCTCGCTGATTTTGACCGACAACCACGAGTTCAATGGCCCGCTGATGTTGATTCCGGGCTCGCATATGGAATTCGTGCCTTGCCAGGGAGAAACGCCGGAAGACAACCACAAGCGCTCGTTGAAAGCGCAGGAAGTGGGCGTGCCGAGCCCAGAGGCGTTGACACACTTGGTCGATAAATACGGCATCGATGCCCCCAAAGGGAAAGCTGGCGGGCTGCTGTTGTTCGATTGCAACACGCTGCATGCGTCCAACGCCAACCTCTCGCCGGATCCGCGCAGCAACGTGTTCTTCGTGTTCAATCGGCCCGATAACCGCTGCGTTGCCCCGTTTGCCGCGCCTAAACAGCGTCCTTCGTTCTTGGCGCATGGGCCTGAGGAGAGCGGGTATCCCGAGGCATAAGCGATCCAGATACTCCTGCAATTCGGAAATACGCGGTCGATACTGTGGAACATGGGCATGGCTGGGGTAGACTAATGCGCCTGTCGTTGCGAATACGGCACGCATAACGAGAAGGAGAAGACCCGCCATGCGTTTTGTTCCACAGTTTACCGATGGTCAGGAGTTTCCCCACGCGCTGGGCAAGGTCATCTGTGTCGGCCGCAACTATGCCGAACATGCCAAAGAGCTGGATAACCCGGTTCCCAGTGAGCCGCTGCTGTTCATCAAGCCCGCCACTAGCGTGGTGGACTTAACCAAGCCTCTCGACCCGCCATTTTCGCGAGGCGATGTTCATTATGAAGTCGAGCTGGCGCTACTGGTAGGGGAGACCCTCACCCACGCCACGCAAGATGAAGCCGAGCGTGCCATTGCAGGCATTGGCCTTGCGATGGATTTAACCCTGCGCGATGTGCAAACCAAGTTAAAAGAGAAAGGCCACCCTTGGGAAATCGCCAAGGCCTTTGATGGCGCCTGCCCGCTGTCGCCTTTCTTGCCGCTGAGCCGCGTGCCTAACTGGAACGCGCTGACCTTCACCCTAGAAATCGACGGTGAAGAGCGCCAGCACGGCGAAGGCGCGGATATGATTTTTGCTATTCCCACGCTGGTGGCAGAAATGAGCCGTCACTTCACCCTGGAGCCAGGCGATGTGATTTTGACCGGCACGCCTGCCGGAGTCGGCGAGCTACCCCGCGGCGCGGCGCTACGCTTAACGCTGACTGGCGGCCTGGAGATTTCGACCAGCGTCGTTGAGTAACGACCTGCTCACGGGTTCAGCACGCAAAACAAAGGCCACCGATACGCTCGGTGGCCTTTTTTGTGAAACGCGTTAAGCCGGTGAAGGGTTACTCCAGGTAGGTGTAGCCCTCTAGGCCTTCGGTCAGGCTAGCGGCAAAGTGCGCCTGCTCTTCCGGAGAGAAACCGCTTGTGACCAGCTGCTCGGTGAGCTTCTGTTTCAGTACGCAGGCATCGAAATTCACGTAGGCCAATACGTTGGCCACCGAATCCCCCGCCTGCGGGTTAGAGAGCACCCACTCGCCATCTTCACCTAGCGCTGCATCCACCGAATCGGTATCGCCGAACAGGTTGTGCAGGTCGCCAAGAATCTCCTGGTAGGCGCCCACCAGGAAGAAGCCTAACCAGCGCTCGTCGTCATTGGCCCACTCAGGCAGCGGCAGGGTGGTTTCTACCCCTTGGCCATCCACATAGCTATCGATACGGCCATCAGAGTCGCAGGTGATGTCCTGGATCACCGCACGGCGGGTGGGCGCTTTGTCCAGCCCACTGAGTGGTAGCACGGGGAAAATCTGCTCGATGCCCCACACGTCTGGCACTGACTGGAACAGCGAGAAATTGACGAACAGCTTGTCGGCCAATTTTTCGGCCAGCTCGTCCATGATTTCCCGGTGCGCGCGGTTGCGGGTATCCAGCTTTCCACGCAGGCGCGTGCAGGCGGCCATGTAGAGGCGCTCGCCTTCGGCGCGGGCGTTGATGCTGCTCAGACCCAGAACGAAACGGTCGTGTAGCTCGCTAACTGCCTGCAACAGGTCGTGCCACGCCTCGACCAGCACCCGCGGTTCTTGGGTCTCGGCCAACTGGTCGAACACCCGCCACAGCTCTTCTACCTGTGGATCTTCTTCCTGGGTTGTGCGCTCTGGCGGCGTGTCGTTGACGCGCTCTTCACCAATGACATTGGTGATCAGCACTGCATGGTGGGCGGTGAGCGAACGGCCGGACTCACTGATCAGGTGCGGTTGGGGCAGGTCAGCCTCCTGGCAGAGCTGGGAGAACGCGTTGACCACGTTGCGGGCGTACTCCTGCATGGAGTAGTTCGCCGAGCAGTAGCTGCGCGAGCGGGTGCCTTCGTAGTCGATCCCTAAGCCGCCGCCCACATCGACGGTGTCGATGGGCGCGCCCAGGCTCATCAGGTTTTGATAGAAGCGCGCGCACTCCCGCAGGCCGCGCTGAATATCGCGAATGTTGGCGATCTGCGAGCCTAGATGGAAGTGCACGAGCTGCAGGCTCGCCAGAGCATCCTGGGCGCGTAGGGTTTCGACCACTTCCAGAATCTGGCTGGCGGTGAGACCGAACTTCGACTTCTCACCGCCAGTATTCTGCCACTTGCCTTTACCCACCGAGGCTAGTCGCGCGCGCAGGCCAATGCGCGGGGTTACGTCCAGCTCGCGGGCCTCTTCTAAAATCAGCTCCAGTTCGGAGAGCTTCTCCACCACCAGATACACTTTGTGGCCGAGCTTCTCGCCCAGCAGCGCCAGGCGCACGTACTCGCGGTCTTTATAGCCATTGCAGACGATCAGTGACGAACCGCCGTCGGAGAGCGCCAGCACCGCCAGCAGTTCAGGCTTGCTGCCCGCTTCCAAGCCCACACGGCCATTACCCCGCTCAGAGGTAGCGAGAATCTCTTCTACCACCCGACGCTGCTGGTTCACCTTAATCGGGTAAACCGCGGTATAGCCGCCCTGGTAGTCCACGTCCTGCATGGCGGCGTCAAAGGCACCGCAAAGCTGTTCGACGCGATCGTGAAGAATATCGCTAAAGCGCACCAGCACCGGTAAGCGTAACCCCGCCGCCTGTAACTGACGGACTAACGCACTGATAGGCAGCGCCGGGCCTTCCGCATCGCTGCCCAGCGGGCGTACCAGGGCTTGGCCGTGGTCGTCGACATCAAAGTAACCGCTGCCCCACTGGTCCATGTTCCAAGTGCGGCGGGCACGCACGGCGGGGCTGCTGGTCGTTGCCATTTCACTCATGAAGATGCCTCTGGAATCGGGAGTGCGCCAAACGCGATGCGTGCTTTAAGAATCACGCGGAAGCGCTCGGGGTCGTGGGGAGTTAAGTCATGGGCCGGTGGGTCGACATACACCACCAGCAGCCGTGACAGCCAATAACGCAGTGCGGTCATACGCAGCATCGTCGGCCAAAGCGTGCGTTCGGATTCGGTCAGCGGGCGTCGCGCTTGATAGGCGCTTAAAATGGCGTTGTAACGCTCGGCGTTCAGCGAACCGTCCTCATTGGAGGCCCAGTCGTTGATCACGATGGCGAGATCAAACAGCAAGTCACCGGTGCAGCCGTTATAAAAATCGATAATACCGCCCAGGGCGTCGCCCTCGAACAGCGTGTTATCGCGGAACAAATCGCCATGCACTGCTCCTTGGGGAAGCTCGCCATGCTGGCTAAATTCGCTCTCGAAATCATCCACTGCGTTCTTCATCAGTGTTTGATCGTCAGGGCTGATGTAGGTGAGCACCTTATGGTGTACCGCCCGCAGCCAGTGCAGGTCACGGGGGTTGGGGCGATGCCCGGGAAAGTGCTGCGATACTTTATGCATCTGCCCAAGCGTGCTGCCCAGCGCTTGGCACTGGGCAAGGTTGGGGGCGCTGGGGTGCTTGCCCGGCAGGCGCGGGAACAGCAGCGCAGGCTTGCCCGCCAGGCTGTGCAGCGCCACGCCTTCGCGGTCATGAATAGTGCCGGGCACCGGTAAGCGGTGCTCGTCTAAGTAATCGAGCAACTCAACAAAAAACGGCAGCTCTTCGTGTTCGCCTTGCTCAAACAGGGTGAGCACCAGCTCGCGGCGGTCGGTGGTCACGAAAAACGTCGAGTTCTCCGTGCCGCCTGCCACGCCTTGAAGCGCAACAAAGCTGCCAACATCAAATTTTTCCAAAAACGCGGCGACCTGTGCGTCGCTAAGCGGGGTGAATACTGCCATGAGAATCTCGCCCAGGTTGCTAAGCCGATTATTGTAGCGGCTTGCCGCACGAGTTGGCAGCGTTGTGTGGTGAAGAGTAGCGAGTTTTAGGGCTCTTTTCTGCAGGCCCGGCGTTGAACGCGTATCATAGAGAGCAGACATCCTTACCGTTTTGCTGACTATGGAATTTGGTTATGGCCCGTGCCCCAATCGTGCTCGTCGATGGCTCTTCGTACCTCTACCGCGCGTTTCATGCGCTGCCGCCGCTAACGACCTCTAACGGTCAGCCGACCGGAGCCGTGAAGGGCGTGCTGAACATGCTCAAACGGCTGATGAAAGACTACCCCGATAGCCCCATGGCGGTGGTGTTCGACGCGCCGGGTAAAACCTTCCGCGATGAGCTGTACAGCGATTACAAGGCCCACCGCCCACCCATGCCGGATGACCTACGCAGCCAGATCGAACCGCTGCACGCCTGTGTCAAAGCACTCGGCCTGCCGCTGCTGTGCATCGAAGGGGTCGAGGCGGATGACGTGATTGGCACGTTGGCGCACCAAGCCACTCAGGCTGGCCGCGACGCGGTCATCTCCACCGGCGATAAGGACATGGCCCAACTGGTGAACGGCCACATCACGCTGGTCAACACCATGAAAGAGGAAACCCTCGATGAAGCGGGCGTGGAGGAGAAGTTTGGCCTGCCGCCGGCGCTGATTATCGACTTCCTCGCACTGATGGGCGACAAGGTGGACAACATCCCCGGCGTGCCTGGGGTGGGCGAGAAAACCGCCATTGGCCTGCTGCAAGGTATGGGCGGCGGTTTAGACACGATTTATGGCGATTTAGAGCGCGTGACCACCCTCGGTTTCCGCGGCGCGAAAACGTTACCCAAAAAACTGGAAGAGCACCGCGAGCAAGCGTTTCTCTCCTATCAGTTAGCGACGATCAAAACCGACTGCGACTTGCCGGTGGGGTTGGATGATTTGGACATTGCCCACCCGGATCGCGAAGCGCTGGTCGAGTTATATAAGGAGATGGAGTTCAAGCAGTGGTTAGCAGAGCTGCTGGAAGGTAACGACGAAGGCGTGGACGATGTGGCAGGCGGTGAGCCCGTCTCGGAAACAACCGACAGCGCGACGGAAACGGCGCCGACCGAGCGCCACGACCATGTGATTACCGAGCAGGCCGAGCTGGAGGCGTGGCTCGAACGGCTCAACAAGGCCGAACGTTTCTGCTTCGACTTGGAAACCACCAGCCTCAACTACATGGATGCAGAAATTGTGGGTATTGGCGTGTCGCTGGAAGCCGGGGAAGCTGCCTATATTCCGGTGGCCCATGATTACTTGGATGCTCCCCAGCAGCTTGATCGCAAAGCGGTGCTGGCAGCGTTAAAGCCACTGCTGGAAGACCCGGCCAAAACCAAAATTGGTCAAAACCTCAAATACGATATTTCCGTACTGGCGAACTACGACATTTCTGTCGTTGGCCCGTTTGCCGACACCATGCTAGCGTCGTATGTGCTCAACTCCACCGCCACGCGCCACGATATGGATTCGCTGGCGCTGAAGTACCTGGGCGAGAAAACCATTTCGTTTGAAGAGATCGCGGGCAAAGGCGCCAAGCAGCTGACGTTTAATCAGATTGCCCTAGAGCAAGCGGCTCCCTACGCCTGCGAGGATGTAGATATCACCCTGCGCCTACAGGACACGCTGCGTCCCCAAGTGGAGCGGGAAGGGCGCTTGGCCGAGGTGCTCGACCACCTTGAACTACCGCTAATCAGCGTGCTGTCGCGCATCGAGCGTAACGGCGTGGCCGTGGATGCCGAGCGCCTGTACGAGCAGAGCCAGCAGCTCGAACAGCGCATCCGCGAGTTAGAGAGTGAAGCTTTTGAGCTGGCGGGCCGCGAGTTCAACCTGGGGTCTCCCAAGCAGCTGGGCCAGATTCTGTTCGAAGAGCAGAAGATTCCGGTCATCAAGAAAACCCCCAAGGGCGCGCCTTCCACCGCCGAAGCCGTGCTGGAAGAGCTGGCGCTGGACTACCCCTTGCCCAAGGTGATCATGCAGCACCGTGGCCTGGCCAAGCTGAAATCTACCTATACCGATAAGCTGCCGCGCCTGCTGAACAAGAAAACTGGCCGCGTGCACACCAGCTATCATCAGGCGGTTACGGCCACCGGGCGGCTGTCGTCGTCGGACCCGAACCTGCAGAATATTCCTATCCGTACCGAGGAGGGGCGCAAGATTCGCCAGGCCTTCGTGGCCCGCCCCGGGTATCGCATCGTGGCTGCGGACTACTCGCAGATCGAGCTGCGTATTATGGCGCACCTTTCGGAAGATAAAGGGCTGCTAGAAGCGTTTGCCGAAGGGCGCGATATCCATACCGCCACGGCGGCGGAGGTATTCGGAACCTCACTGGAAAAAGTCACTGCCGACCAGCGGCGTAGCGCCAAGGCGATTAACTTTGGCTTGATTTACGGCATGAGCGCTTGGGGACTGGCTCGTCAGCTGCGTATTGACCGTAGCCAGGCCCAAACCTACATCGACCGCTACTTTGACCGCTACCCAGGCGTCGCCCGCTATATGGACCGCATTCGTACCCAGGCGGCGGAAGATGGCTTTGTCGAAACCGTGATGGGGCGGCGTTTATACCTGCCAGAGATTCACTCGCAAAACCGCAACCGCCGCCAAGGGGCCGAGCGCACGGCCATCAACGCGCCGATGCAGGGCACGGCGGCGGATATTATCAAACAGGCCATGATTGATGTGGATGCGTGGCTAGCGGAAGGGGAGTTCGATGCGCTGATGGTCATGCAGGTACACGATGAATTGGTGTTCGAGGTGGCCGAGGCGCAGGTAGAGCGCTTTATTGAGCAAGTGCAGGCACGCATGCAGGCCGCGGCCTCGCTCAGCGTACCGCTGATTGTGGAAGCGCAAAGCGGCGCGAATTGGGATGAAGCCCACTAACGAACGAGAGAGCACTCGCCAATAACACACAACCCCCACAGCGGTCGCTGCGGGGGTTGTGTTGAGTACGTTACTTAAGCACCGGCTTCAAAAGCGTGTGCCCAAGTCGCGCTTAACGCCAGCCGACGCGGTCGAAGATACGTACCGCTTCCGGGTTGTTCTCACCCAGGATGCTGATGTTGATGTCGTCTTTAGCGAAATCGCCCCAAGACTCCAGCACTGGGTTTTTCTTCACGCCTTCTACCACCGGGAACTCGTAGTTACGCTCGGCCAGCACTTCCTGCGCTTGGTCAGAGGCCAGGAACTCCAGGAAGCGAATGCCGTTTTCCGGGTTTTGCGCGTTGGCGACCAGGCCTGCACCGCCGACGTTCACGTGGGTACCGCGGTCATCCTGATTGGGGAAGATCACGCCCACTTTGCGCGCGGCTTCACGCTCGGCGGCATCGTCAGAGTGCAGCAGGCGTACGTAGTAGTAGTGGTTGGCGACGGCGAGGTTACACTCACCGCTGGCAACGCCAAGAATCTGATCGGTATCACCGCCTTCTGGGTCGCGGGCCATGTTATTCACAACGCCTTGAGCCCACTCTTGCGCACCCTCTGCGCCGTGGTGCTCAATCAGCGATGCCAACAGTGACTGGTTGTAGATGTTGTTGGAAGAGCGAATGCATACTTGGCCTTCAAACTGCGGGTCGGCAAGATCTTCGTAAGTAGAGATCTGGCTCGGGTCGAAGTTTTCGCGGTTGTAGTAGATCACACGGGCACGCTGGCTAAAGCCAAACCACATGCCTTCTGGGTGACGCATGGATTCCGGCAGACGCTCGTTAAGTACATCAGAGTCTACGCTTTGAAAAATGCCGTCTTGCTCGGCGCGCCACAGATTGCCTGCATCCACGGTCAGCATGACGTCGGCGGGGCTAGCCACGCCTTCACGCTGCATACGCTCCATCAGTTGGTTGGCATCGCCTTCCAGCACGTTTACTTCAATGCCTGTCTCTTCAGTGAACGCTTGGTAGAGAATTTCGTCAGAGTCGTAATGGCGTGCGGAGTAGATGTTGACTTCATTAGCGAGTGCGCTGCTGGCGAACGCAGAACCGGCCATGATGGCAGCTACGGAGGCCGTAAGACGTGCTTGTTTCATAACAAATACCCTGAATGTTTATGATAATAAGTTGCATTAACGGCGTGTGCTATTGAAACGCCTTGTTCGAAGAACGTCAAGCGAAATGCTAATGACTCGCATCACTTTTTGTGCCTAGACGTGCATCTCACGCCAATAGAAAATAGAATGCAAATAACTTTCAACCGTGTTCGCAATGGCTGAGCGGTCAGCGCTCTCCCGGCGAACAAACCATGGGTGAACGAATGACGGCAACTGTGTCCCTTTCTGAGGTGGCAGCACCTGCATCGGCGCTGTCGCTACGCGATGTTCAGCATACGTTTGCGGCTAACAAAGTTGTTAAAGGTATTGATCTCGACATTGCTCAGGGCGAAGTGGTCTGCCTGCTTGGCCCTTCCGGCTGCGGTAAAACCACGCTACTGCGCATTGCGGCAGGGCTGGAAGTGGTCCAAGAAGGCACCGTCAGCCTGGAAGGGCAGGCCATTGCCGCCCCCGGCAAACGCCATGTACCGCCGGAAAAGCGCAACGTCGGGCTGGCGTTTCAGGATTCAGCGCTCTTCCCCCACCTTAGCGTGTTGGAAAATGTCACTTTCGGCTTAAAGCATCTGCCCTCCAGCCAGCGCCGTGAACGTGCGCTGGAGCTACTAACCCAGCTTGGCATGGCTGACTACGCCGATACCTACCCGCATATGCTCTCCGGCGGTCAGCAGCAGCGCGTGGCGCTGGCCCGAGCTCTGGCACCTACGCCCAAGCTAATGCTGTTGGATGAACCCTTCTCCAGCCTGGACGCTCGGCTGCGTGACCGGATTCGCGACGATACGCTGCACGTGTTGAAAAAGCTGGGCTCTGCCACGCTGCTGGTGACTCACGACCCGGAAGAAGCGATGTTTATGGCCGACCGTATCGCCTTGATGCGCGATGGCAAAATCGTCCAAACGGGTACCCCGCGGGAGCTTTACTGCGCTCCCGTCGACCCATTTGTGGTGACCTTCTTTGGGGAAGTGAACGAGCTTGAAGGGATGGTGGAAGGAGGCGTGGTACAAACGCCGGTAGGCGACATAGATGCCAGCTGGCTGCCAGAGGGTAGCCAGGCCCAGGTGATGATCCGCCCGGAGGCGCTGCGTATCAAAGAGCGCGACCTGCCTGCGGAAACCCACAGCCACAGCCACGTGGTGATGGCGAAACTACTGGGCCGCACTAGCTTGATTCACCTATGTGCCCACGGTGCTGATGGCCAAGAAGCGCACCTGCACGCACGGGTACCAGGGGTCTTCCTGCCCCAGGAGGGGCAGCCGATTGATATCGACCTCGACCACACCCAGGTATTTATCTTTCCGCGTTAGTCTTTCCGCGTTAGTTGCGCGTTTTAATTACTCGGCTTGGCTGCCTGGGCGCGCCCGGCGCATCGCCAAGCTGAGTAGAATTACCGGTAGAATCCCCACCACCACAATGGTGAGCGATGCAGTAGACGCCTCCGCCAAGCGCTCATCGGACGCCAAACTGTGAGCGCGCACCGCCAGCGTGTCGAAGTTAAACGGCCGCAAAATAATCGTGGCGGGCAGCTCCTTCATCACATCCACAAACACCAGAATGCCCGCGGCCAATAGGCTGCTGCGCATCAGTGGCGTATGAATGCGCCGCAATGTGCCGCCGGCAGTTTGCCCTAAGGTGCGCGAGGCGGCGTCCATGCTTGGCGTCACTTTGCCCAGGCTCGCCTCTACTGCGTTAAACGACACCGCCAAAAAGCGCACCACATAGGCGTAAATCAAGATGAACGCCGTGCCGCTAAACACCAGCCCGATGATCTTATCGTAATGGGTGTGAAGCCAAGTGTTGAGCGCGTTATCCAGCCAGGCAAACGGAATCAAAATACCCACGGCCACCACCGAGCCAGGAATGGCGTAACCCATCGCCGCAATGCGGGTAAACAGTCGCGCGCTGGGGGAGTTGTGCAGCCGCACGCCGTAGCTCAGCAGCACCGCCAGCCCCACCGCAATCAGCGCTGCCACCGTAGCGAGGCTCAGGCTGTTCATGGCAAAGCCGATGAAGCGCGTGCCAAATAGGCTGTCGCCGGTAGTCATCGCCATTTCCAGCAGAATACCGCTGGGCAGCAAGAAGCCAACGGTGATTGGTAACAGGCAGGCCAGCGTCGCCCCGACGGCGTGCCAGCCGTGCAACCTGTACTCAGGCAACTGTTGATAGCGGTTGGTGGTGTGGAAGTAGCGGCGCTTACCCCGCGACCAGCGCTCCAGCAGCACGAAGGCGATCACGAAGGTCAGCAGGCAGGCGGCTAGCTGGGCCGCGGCAATCGGCTCGCCCAGGCCAAACCAGGTGCGGTAAATACCCGTGGTAAAGGTATCCACCCCAAAAAACTGCACCGCGCCAAACTCATTGAGCGTTTCCATCAACACCAGCGACACGCCACCCACCAGCGCTGGGCGCGCCAGCGGCAGCGCCACGCTGGCAAATAAACGCCAGGGGCCGCGCCCTAACGTGCGACCAACATCCAAGACGCACACCGACTGCTCTAAGAAGGAAGCGCGGGCCAGCAGGTACACATAGGGGTAAAGCACGAAGGTGATCAGCGTGGCAGCGCCCCCCAACGAGCGTACATTGGGGAAGTAGTAGTCGCCGACCTGCCAGTGAAACCACTCCCGCAGCAGGCTTTGTAGCGGCCCCGCCACCTGTAGAAAATCGGTGTAGGCATAAGCAATCACATAGGTCGGCACCGCCAGCGGCAGCAGTAGCGCCCACTCAAATAGGCGCTTGCCGGGGAAGCGACACATCACCACCAGCCACGCCGTTCCGGTGCCAATCACCAGGGTGCCTAAGCCTACCCATAGCACTAACCAGAACGTATTCGAGAGATAGCGGGGCAGCACGGTGCTGGCCAGGTGCTGCCAAACGCCTTCGGTGGGCATCACGATATGGCCAAGCACGACCAAAATAGGCAGCGCCACAATAAGCGCCACCAAAAACAGCGCGATTGACCAAGGGCTTAGCGACAGCGTGATGCGGGAAGCAAAACCTGAGAGCAGAGCCGATGGTGACCGGCGGGCAGGCGTAGACACGTCGTTGTCTCCTTGGACGAGGGGCAGCATGGCTCATCAATGCGAAAAAATAGCGGTTGCAAATAGTATCACCTGTGCCAAAAGGGTGCAGCCAGCATTCGGGCAGGCAAAAAAATCCCCCCGCAAAGCGGAGGGATTTAGCGCAGGCCTAACCGCTGATGTGTTAGTAGCCCACCATCATGCTAGGTAGCCCGGTAATCAAGCTGGGGAAGATAGACATCAGGATACAGGCCAGAATGATGATCGCCACAAACGGTACCACCGCTTTGTACAGATCAACGATCTCCACCCCTGGAGGGGCGACCCCTTTAAGATAGAACAGGGCATAGCCAAATGGCGGTGTGAGGAAGGAGGTCTGCAGCACCACAGCGACCATGACCACGAACCACAATACGTCCACGCCCATCTGAGCAATGATCGGCAGCATAATCGGGAAGCTCAGCAGCACGATGCCGGTCCAATCCAGGAACATACCCAGGATAAAGACCAGGAACAGCATCAGCAGCAGCGCGCCAAAGGTGCCGCCCGGCATGGCGAGTACAAAATCACTGATCACAGTCATGCCGCCACCAATGGAGAACACGCCGGTAAATGCCGTTGCCCCTACCAGTACCAGCATCACCATGGTGGTGGTTTTACCCGCTTCGATCAGCGTGTTGTAGCAGGTAGAGAGCTTGCGGTCGCCAAAGATCAAGAACAGCAGGAAAGCGATAAACACACCAATCGCGGATGCTTCCGTAGCGGTGGCGATCCCGGTAAACAGTGCGCCCAGTACGCCCAAAATCAGCGACATCGGCGGCACGACGTATTTACCCAGCATCACCAGCAGCTGTTTGGTACTTACCTCAGCGCGCTCCTCTTTAGGCACCTTGGGGCCGTAGCTGGGTTTCAGCCAGCAGATCAGCACCACGTAAAGCGCGTACATCACGCCCAGCAGCAGGCCTGGAATCAGCGCCCCGGCAAACAGCGCACCCACCGACACAGGCGAGTAGCTGGCCATCAAAATCAGCATGATGCTGGGCGGAATCAAAATGCCTAGACAGCCGCTGGCCATGATCACGCCCGCGCTGAGCTCTTTGTTGTAGCCATACTTCAGCATCGGCACCAGCGCGATCATCCCCATGACGGCGATGGACGCCCCAACAATACCGGTCGTGGCTGCCAGCAATACCGAAACAACCACGACGGTTAAGGCGAGGCCGCCGCGCACATTCGCCAGCAGCAGGCGCATGGCGTCGAACATCTTCTCCGTCACGCCGGAGTCGTTGAGAAAGCGCGCCATCAAAATAAACAGCGGAATGGCGACCAGCACATAGTTGTCCATGGCGTTGCCATAAACGTTATTAATAATAATGCCGAGGGTATTAATACCGGGGCCTAGATACGCGCCGATGACCGCCATGCCGCCCAGCACAAAGGCTAGCGGATGGCCCATAAACAGCCCGACCAGCAGCCCGCCAAACATCACCAGCGTCAGTAGTTCTGCACTCATGCGGATGTCTCCTCACGCAGCTGCATAATGGCGTGCAGCACAATGGCAATCGCCTGTAGCAAAATCAGCGCGGCGGCCACTACGATGACCCCTTTCACCGGATAAACGGGAATCGAGACCATGCCGTAGGTGGTTTCGCCACGGCTAAAGGAGCGCTCAAAGAAGCGCCAGCCGTAGGTCAGCAGCAGCCAAATAAACGGCACGAAGAAAACTAGGTAGCCAATGAGATCCAGCACGGCCTGCTTCTTACGAGATAGCAAACGCTTCACCACATCCACCTCAACGTGAGCGTGATGACGCAACCCGTAAGCCGCCATGAGCATAAAGTGAGCGCCGAACAGCATCTTCGTAATATCGAACGCCCAGTCGCTTGGGCGGCCGAAAAAAAAGCGCGACACAATGTCGTAAAGCACTATGAGAGTAATGATGGCAATTAACGGCGCGATAATGCGGCCAAACAGCTCGTTAATCGCATCGATCGCCTTGGCAATCGCATTCATGGAAGATCTCCGCAACTGAGCTAAGGCCGCCCCGGCAGGTGCTGGGGCGGCAATGTTACGCTTTTATAGTGAATGCCTTATAGGCAGGCTTCGATCTCTTCCAGTGAGGGCAGGTTATCCATGGTACGGCTCATGTTGAACGGGGCCGTCACATCACGCCATGCGGCGTACTCTTGCAGGTAGGTGATCATGGAGTGGTAGACCTTAGCATGGTCTGGATTCTCACAGGCGCCGCGTACGATGACCTCGTTGGTGATCTCCTGGATACGCGCCAGATCCTCTTCAGAGAACTGGTTGATGGTCACGCCCGCGTCGATAAACTTCTGGGTCGCTTCGGTGGATTCGCGCTCAGACCAGGAGAGTGACCACGCCATGGTGGCTTCGGCAGCGATACGCAGCTTGGCTTGCGTCTCTTCAGAAAGCGCATCCCAAGAATCTTTGTTGATCATAACGCCGAACACGCTCGCTGACTGGTGCCAGCCGGGGGTCGCCCAGTAGTCGGCCACTTCGGCAAAGCCTGCATTGAAGTCAACGCCAGGGGTGGAGAACTCACCTGCGTCAATCACGCCACGCTCAATGGCTTGGTACACTTCGCCACCAGCCAGTGTGACCTGTGAGCCGCCCAACTCTTCAAGCACACGGCCCTGGTCACGGCCAGAAAGACGCAGGCGCTTGCCTTCTAGGTCGGCGATGCTCTCGATGGGCGTGCGGCCCATAAAGCCGGATTCATTGTTGGTAATACCGTAGGGCAGGTAAACCATGTTGTACTGGCCATAGATCTCTTGGTAGAGCTCAAAACCGCCCCACTGTTGGATCCAGTTCAGATAATCGACACCGTTGAACAAACTGGTGGTGGTGGCCAGCGGCGAGAACGCTGGGTTTAAGCCTGCCCAGTAGCCGGGCCAGTCACCTGCGGCTTGGATAGCGCCGGTTTCAGTGGCGTCGAAGACTTCGGTGCCGGGCATCAAGGTGCCGCCTGCGCGGAAGTTAATTTGAACTTCGTCGCCCGCTAGTTGGTTAACCAACTCTGCCCAGTGCTGGTCGATCTTGATCAGATCCAGGTTCTCCGGCCAGGTGGAGGTCATGGTCCACTGCTCTTGTGCCTGGGCGGTGGAGGTGAGAGCGGCGAAAGCGACGCCAGCGGCAAGGCTGGTCAATACGAATTTTGTAGTCTTTTTCATTGTATGTTTCCTGGTACTTTGGCGGTTAGCGTTATTAGTGTTAATGACCTGAAAGCAGGAAAGTACAGCGGGCAGGCTAACGTTTACGTAAAGTAAAACATCCTGCGCTGCATCGCTAAGCTAGCACATACCCCCCGCTGCAGCGCAATATCAGTAATACAAGGAAGCTAACGCGGGCTTTGTTGCCGTTTTATTTGAAAAATGGCAGTCAAAACATCGCTTTAAAATGCTATTGGGTGCACTTCCACAGGGGGGATATGGTGATAAAACGTTGAAAAGCGCCTATTTGTTAAACCAAAGTTGTAAGAGAATTTTTATTTTAAGGAGTTGCCATGGGCAGGCCGCACCACGCTGAGCCTACCTCACCGGCTGGCACTGCCGTTGCACAACAAGCTGCTGTGTTAGCCAGCTATGCCCGCCGTTTAAAGCGGCGCGGCTGGCGGGGGTTAGTGTGGCTTAACGGTGCTCCAGAGCAGGCGCGCCAGCAGGCGTTGGCGCTATGGCAAGCACTCGACTGGAGTGCGCCACTGTGGATAGGGGATGGCCAGCAAGCGCCGGTAGCACCGAGCTTGCCAAGCCGCAAAGCGCGCACCCGGCTGGGAGCAGAGCATCAGCTGGTGATCCTGGATGCCAGCGGCCACCAAGGGTTAGATCCAGATGCCCTAGGCGCACTAGCGGGCACTGTCAGCGCTGGCGGTCTGCTGGTGCTGGTTACCCCAGCGACGTGGGGCAGCCAACCCGACCCCGACTACGCCCGCTTTGCCGATTACCCTTGGCAGTGGGAAGCGCTCAGCGCGCACTATTTAGCGCGGCTGGCCTGTCAGTTGGGCGAGTCTAACGCCGTGATCCGCTGGCCCGTTGGTGGTGCGTTATGGCTACCCGCGTTGAGCAAACGGCAAGCAGCCGCCGCGCACTGGAACGATGCTGACTGTCTCACTCTAGACCAAGCCAGCGCAGTGAGCGCGCTGGTCAAGCTCAAACGCCGCCGCCCGCTGGTGGTGACTGCCGACCGGGGGCGAGGCAAAAGTGCCGCTTTGGGCATAGCCTGCGCGCGCTTACTGCAGCAAAGCGGTGGTGTAGAGCTTCTGCTTACGGCCCCTCGGCTTAGCGCAGTGGAGAGCGTCTTTAGCCGAGTGGCGGCGCTGTGCCCTGAAGCACAGCACCACGGCCCCGCTGAGGTGTTGCTTCCCAACGGCAGTCGGCTGCGCTTTTTGCCGCCGGATGTACTGACGGAACAGGTAGAGCAGGGCACGCTAGGAGGCAGCGGCAGTATGCTGCTGGTGGATGAAGCCGCCGCCATTCCGGCGTCGTTGCTGGCCCGCTGGCTGGTGGCTTTTCCGCGCATTGCGTTTGCCACGACGGTGCATGGCTACGAAGGCTCGGGGCGCGGCTTTGCGCTGCGTTTTCGCGATATATTGGACCGCCAAGCGCCCCAGTGGCGTGAATTGACGCTGCAAGCGCCAATACGCTGGTCAGCCGGTGACCCGCTGGAAGCCGTCATTCAGCACCTGCTTTTACTCGATGCGCCGCTGCCCAAAGTAGAGCCACACCAGGGCGAGCGGCTTCCCAGCATGGTGATTAGCCAAGCGCAGCTAGCGGAGCGGGGGGCTTTGCTGGAAAAGCTGTTTGGCCTGCTGGTGCAGTCCCACTACCGCACCACGCCGAGTGATTTACGCCAACTGCTGGATGGCCCCGGCACGTCGCTGCGCATGGTGCTAGGCAGCGATGGGGTTGGCCCCCAAGCGGTACTGGTCACGCGAGAGGAGGGCGGCTTTGATGCCGCGCTTGCCGAGCAGGTAGCGCGAGGCGAGCGCAGACCTCAGGGGCATTTGTTGGCGCAGTCGCTGGCGGCCCATTGTGGCAGCCGTGAGGCGCTAACCGCCCGCTGGCGGCGGGTGGCGCGCATTGCTGCCCACCCACAGCGCCGTCGCGAAGGGCTGGGGCGGCAGCTGTTGGAAGAGGATATGGTCAGCGCTGCTCAGCAAGGTATTGTGCTGTATGGGGCTACTTTTGGTGCTGAGGCAGGGTTGCTCCAATTTTGGCTGGCGCTGGGGTTTGTGCCGGTGCGTTTAGGCATTACCCGAGAAGCCGCCACTGGCGAATACGCCGTGATGGTCGCCAAACCGCTCAACCAAGAGGGTCAGTCGGTGCTCGGTGAATTAACCGCAGGCTTTGCCGCTTCGCTACCCGGCCTGTTGGCGTTTGAGTTGGCAACACTGCCCACTCCGGTGGTGGCGCTGTTGCTCACCTCGCTCTCCGGCCAGCCGCTTAGCGCAGCCGAGCATCAGGCTGTTCACGACGTAGCCTATGCCCGCCGCGACCCCGCCCTGGCTCGCCCGGCGCTGCAGGCGCTGGCGCGTGAAGCCAGCCGCCAACCGTTAGGTGAGGCCCAGCAGGCGCATCAGCAGCTCGCTGCTTGGGCCTACCAAAATCAGCCGTTCGCTAAGGCTCAAAAAGAGGCCGTACAACGCTTACGTCAGGCTGTACAGCAGGTGATCGAAGCATGCGCGCTTTTCCCCAGTGAGCCAGAGCGGTAAAGTAAGCCCGTTATCGATAATGAAGAGTTTCCATGAACGCACATCTAGCAGCGCTCGAACCACGCCTTGTATGGCAGCACTTTCGCACCCTGTGTAACACGCCACGCCCCTCCGGCCATGAAGCCGCTTTGGTGGCGACGTTAGAAGCCTGGGCCGATGCTCAGGGGCTCACCCACGACCGGGATGCCTTTGGCAACCTGCGCATTCGCAAGCCCGCAACGCCCGGCTGTGAAGACGCTCCCGGTATCGTGCTGCAGGGGCACCTGGATATGGTGGCCCAGGCCAACTCGGGGCATGAGCACGACTTTACCCGTGACCCCATTCGCACCGTGGTCAAAGAGGGATGGCTTTACGCTGAAGGCACCACTCTAGGGGCGGATAATGGCATGGGCGTGGCGGCCATTTTGGCCGTACTGGAAGACCCCGAGCTGACCCATGGCCCGCTGGAAGCGCTGTTCACCCTGGAGGAAGAGACCTCCATGGGCGGTGCGCTGAACCTTGCTGAAAATTGGTTGGAAGGCTCGCTGCTGCTCAACTTGGATAGCGAAGACCGTGGCGAGGTGTATATCGGCTGTGCGGGCGGCGCGGATGTGGTGGTTGACGCTCAACTGCCCAGCGCTGCCCTGCAGGAGGGCGAGCAACTCCTTTCTCTCTCGCTCACCGGCCTGAAAGGCGGCCACTCGGGCATGGATATCCATAAGCCTTTGGGAAACGCTAACCGCCTGCTGGTGCGCGTGCTGTGGGCACTGGAGGCCTTCGGTGCCCGCCTGGTGAGCTACCAGGGCGGCACGCTGCGCAACGCCATTCCCCGTGAAGCCTTTGCCCAGGTAGCACTGCCCGCCGATGATATGGACGCCGCCCTGGCGGCCGTTGAGAAGCTGGCCGTGACCCTCAAAGCCGAGCTGGGCAGTGGCGATAGCGGCTTGGTATTGACCGCCACCCGTGCCGAACAGGCCGACGCTGAGCCGCTGACCCTGGACGCTAGCGCCATGCTGCTGGCCGCGCTACATGCCGCCCCGTGTGGCGTCGAGCGCATGAGCGCCGACGTGCCAGGCGTAGTCGAAACCTCCAACAACCTGGGCGTGTTAAGCGTCGAGCAGGGGCGTTTCCACCTCTGCGCCCTGGTGCGTTCGTTGCACGATAGCGCTGCCCAAGCGATGGCCGAGCGCTTTCAGGCGCTGTTTGGGCTAATGGGCGCACGGGTGAAAGTCGAAAACGGCTACCCCGGCTGGGCACCCAACCCGGATAGCCCGCTACTGGCCACCTTCAAGGCGCGCCACGCGGCGCTGATGGGTCACGAGCCCGAGGTGAAAGTGATCCATGCAGGGCTAGAGTGCGGTATTTTGGGCAGCAAATACCCGCACTTGGACATGATTTCCTTTGGCCCGCTGATTCGCGGCGCGCACTCGCCGGATGAGCGGGTGGAGATCGAATCCGTGGCGGAGTTCTGGGCCATGCTGCGCGATCTGGTAGCGGCGCTGGCGAAGTAACGCCATGCTAAAGTAGCAAAAGAGCAATAAAAACGGCACCGCGAAGGTGCCGTTTTTATTAGGGACGAAGAGCCGCAGCGTTATTAATCGCGGCTGTTCACCGAACTTACTTGCCTAGATAGGCGTTGAGCATCCACACGGTTTTTTCCTGCTCGCGGATGTAGTCGCCCGCCTGGGCGGCGGTGCCTTCGTCGTCGGCGTCAGACGCTAGCGCCAGCAGTTCGCGCTGCAGTTCGATCAGCGTTTGATAGCCTGCCAGAACGCCTTGCACGCAGGTCTTGCCATCGTGGACATCTTTGTCTTCTTGGATGCGCGACAGCTTCACGTAATCGCTGTAGGCGTGTACCGGCTTATGCCCCAGGGTGAGAATACGCTCGGCCACTTCATCTACTTTGGTCAGCAGGTCAGTGTAGAACTCTTCAAACTTGGCATGCAGCTCAAAGAAGTCGTTGCCCTTCACGTTCCAGTGGTAGCCACGCACATTCATGTAAAAAATCTGATAGTTGGCCAGCAGGTGATTGAGTTTCTCGGCTAACTGGCTGGCGCTGCCTTCGTGTAGGCCAATGCTGTTCATATTATCCATTTGTGCTCCTCCATGGTTGGAGCCGCGCTGAAAAAGTACGGCCATCAAATCGTTTGATCTAGCTTAAGGCGCTGTGCTTGTGATGCAAAACAGGTTTTTTGCATCGCAGCTATAGCGCCCTACCATTAGAGCGGTGAGCTGGCGACGGCTGACTCATCGCTGATGGATAAAGAAGTGTAGGCGCAGGCGCGTCATTTCAAGGGGCTTATCTTCAAGGCTCGCTCCACGACCCGCTCAAAGTCGCGCTCAGCGGCTTGCAAGCCACAGGCGTGCGATGCTTTCGCAACGGTCTGCCAGAAGCTCTGCCGTGCGGGGTAGCGCCTGTTCTAATGTCATTAGGCCATCGGCTAGCGCAAAGGCGGCGGTAACGCCTTCTTCCGTGCAGGCTTGCCAGCCATCGCCTAGGCTACCCGCGAGCACAATCACCGGCTTGCCCTGGCGCTTAGCGGCGCGTGAGACACCAATCGGCGTTTTGCCCGCTAAGCTCTGGCCATCTAGGCGGCCCTCGCCGGTAATCACTAAATCTGCATCGTTCAGTAATTGGGCAAAATTCGCCTGCTGCATGATCATTTCAATGCCTGGCGTTAGCGTCGCGTTCAAAAAGCAGTGCGCCGCAAACCCCATGCCGCCTGCCGCTCCCGCTCCTGGCAGCTCTCGGTCGTCTCGGCCCAGCGCCTTGGCGGTGAGGTCGGCAAAGTGGCCGAGTGCGCGGTCTAGCGTTGCCACATCGGCGTCTGTCGCGCCCTTTTGTGGGCCGAAGACGGCACTGGCACCGCGTTCGCCTAGCAGTGGGTTATCCACATCCACGGCGGCCTCTACGCGTAATTCGGCCAAGCGCGGGTCTAACGTCGAAAGATCCAGGGTCGCAAGCTGCTGGAGTGCGCCGCCGCCTGGAGGCAGCGGCTGGCCCTGGGCATCCAGTAGCGTAGCCCCCAATGCTTGCAGCATTCCTGCGCCCGCATCGTTGGTGGCGCTTCCGCCGAGCAGCAGCAGGGCATGGGTGGCGCCTGCATCTAGGGCAGCGAGAAACAGCTCGCCCACGCCGAAGGTGGTGGTATGCAGGGCGCTGCGCTCTGCGTGGGTCAGGTGCTGCAGGCCGCTGGCTTCTGCCAGCTCGATAAACGCGGTACGCTGCTCGCTTAGCCAGCCCCAGGCGGCTTGGCGTGGCCGCCCAAGGGCGTCTTGCACCGTGAGCGTACGGCGCTCGGCATGGGTGGCGGCAATTAAGGCATCAAGGCTGCCTTCGCCGCCATCCGCCAGGGGGCAGAGCTGTGTGATGGCGTTGGGCGCTGCCCGTTGAATACCTTGTGCCATGGCCTTGGCGGCCTCTTCGGCATCCAAGGCGTCCTTAAAACTGTCAGGGCAAAGCAGTACTTTCATCGCACAACCTCCTTAAAACGTTGTCTCAGCGTGTTGTCGTTCTTTTTAATGTCTGTTGGCGAGCTTAGCGCGCTGCTTGGTGGCACACCAGCCACGAAGGTAGCGAGAGGATTTATCATGAAGGCCATACCCCTTAGCATTACCTGCCTGTTGGCACTGGCGGGTTGTCAGACGGTTCCTGACCGGCTGCCCCAAGCGGAGCCTGCGCCAGCGGCGGCTTGTTACTTTCCCACCGACCCTCCCACCGACCAGTCTGCACCGGATGAAACGCTGAGCGTTTTGACGGCAAGCATCGATGTGCTGGAAGCCTGGGGGTTTTCGTTGGAGACCACTGATACGGAGCTTGGGCTAGTGAGTGCCTCCCGGGAGCGCGAGCTGATCGGCTACTATGACCGCTATGACTACGACTATGGCTACGGCAGCGGCTTCCGCCTGTTTGGCGGGTTTGGTATTGGTCGCGGCGTAGGGATTGGCGTGGGTGGCTCTTTCGGCCCAGGGTTTGGCCAGCAGCCCGTTGAGGTAGAGCGGGTATCGCTGCTTGCCCGCGATGGCCATCTGCGCATTTCAAGGGACATTCGCCGCTTTGACCACCTGGGCGACCTGCGAGAGTCCTATAGCGCCAGTAACGATGATTTCTGTGGCCGTTTCCAGGACGCTTTTTCGTCATCCGTCACACCGCAGGGGGCATCATGACACCATTCCGCCATACCTCATGGGTAGCGCTCACGCTATGCGCCACGCTGTGGCTGGCAGGCTGTGCCACCACGCAACCCCTTGAACCGCGCGAGCTGCGCTATAGCGCGCCAATGGAGCAAACCTTCCGCGAGGCGGTGGCACTGATGATGGAGCAGGGCTATGTGATACGCCACGCTGACTTGACCTTAGGGCGCGCCGAGGCAAGCCTGGCACGCTGGCCGGAGTATCGCATCCAACTACAAGTAAGCGATGCACAAGGAGGCAGCTTAGTGAGCGTGTCAGCACTGCGCGGTAGCCAGCCGATACCGCCTTATGTGCTAGATCCCTGGCTCGTGGAGTTACAGCGCAAATTAGGAGAATTACCGTGATAAGAGCATGGCCACGGGTATCGGTTCGGCGCACCTGTCAGGCGTTGGTGGCAGGCAGCCTGTTGGCTAGCCATTTAGCCATGGCGCACCCCCATGGCTGGATCGATATGAGCGTGCGGGTCATTACCAACGACGACGGTGCAGTCACCGGGCTTCATCAAACGTGGCGAATGGACCCCTTTTATAGCTTGGTCGTCATGGAGGAGTTGCAGCAGGTACCAGGCACGAGCCTGGAGCAGGGGCTGGATCAGTTGGGCAGTGAGATTCGCAATAACTTGACTCCTCAGCACTACTTTACCGAGGTGCGGATCGGCGACAAGCCGCAGACGTTTGGCGAGGTCACCGAGTACACCGCACTGGAGCGGGACGGCCGTTTAACGTTTATGTTTATTTTACCGCTGACCTCACCCCAGCCTTTGAGCGGTCAGGTGCTGGAGTATCAAGTCTTTGACCCCACGTACTACATCGAGATGGTACATGAGGAAGAGGGCGACGAGCCCTCTCCTCAGGCGCTGATTCTCAACGGCGAACCCGATTGCACGCTAAGCGTGCTACCCGCCGACCCCGATCCGGAGAAGGTGTTGCAGGCGTCACTACTAGACGTGGACGAGGAAGGCGAACCGGGATTAGGCCGCCACTTTGCGGAAACAGGGCGGGTGGATTGCCGCTAGCGGCCTACTGGCTGGTCATGTATAAAGTGTTACTTTATATCTTTTGTGCGGAGGGGGAATGCCGTTAACGGGACGACAGTTGGCCACTGGTGCCCTGGTGCTATTAGGCGTGGCGCTGCTGGTGTGGGCGGTACAGGCGAACTTACAGGGTGCCAGCCTGCAGCTACTTACGTGGCAGCGAGAACTACACCGCAGCCTGACCCTGGCGATTACCGAGTTGTCACGAACGCCTTCCACCGGCACGTGGCTAACGCTGCTTGGCGTGAGCTTCGCCTACGGCGTGTTTCATGCCGCAGGGCCTGGGCATGGTAAAGCAGTATTGGCCACCTATTTGGCGTCTCATGGCGGTGCGACTCGCCGGGCGCTAGGGCTCTCGTTTGCTGCCTCGCTACTGCAGGGCGTGACGGCCATTGCGATGGTGGCGATATTGGTACACGGGCTGGGCTGGGTGACGCGTCAAGCCATGGGCAGCGTGGTATGGGTGGAACAGGCCAGCTTTTTTCTGGTAGCGCTATTAGGGGCTTGGCTCTGCTGGCGGGCGGTGAAGCAGCTACGCCATGCCTATGCCGTGCAGAGTGAGCCGGTCATGGAGCACGTACATGCGCATGATCACAGCCACGACCACAGCCACTGCTGTGGCGGTGCCCATCATATTGAACCCGAGCAGGCGTTGGATTGGCGTACGGCCTTGATGACCGTCGGGGCGATTGGTATGCGCCCCTGCAGCGGAGCGATCTTGATGCTAGGTGCCGCAAGCCTTTTGGGCCAATTTTACGTGGGGGTCGCGTCGGTGGTGGCGATGTCGCTGGGCACGGGCATTACCGTATCGATACTGGCCCTGGCGAGTATTGTAGCCCGAGGGTGGGCCACCAAGCGGCTACACAAGCAGAGCCAGCAACGGGTCGAGAAAGCGGCGGGCTGGGCGGCACTCACCGGTGGGGCCGTGATTATTGCGCTGGGAATTTCCTTAGCGCTGGCCGGTGCGGCGCAGCCTGCCAGCGGCCCGTTACTCAACGAGCCGCCCGCGCGTGGCTCAATGCTGGGCGGTTGAGCTTAAAGCGACAGCCCCTCAATTTGCGCTAGCAGCTGTTCCCGTCGCTCCCCCTGCTGGGCGAGCTCATAAGGCTTGGGAGTGCCGTTGCCCCACACCGGCGCGGGCCAGCTGGCGTCATCGGTATAGCGCACCACTAAATGGATATGTAGCTGGCTGACCACGTTGCCCAGCGTGGCGATATTGAGCTTGTCGCCCTGGAAGGCCTCTTTCATGGCCGCTCCCAGTTGAGTGGCCTCCTGCCAGAGCTGCGCTTGCTCCTCTTGACTGAGTTCAAACACTTCGCTGACCGATGCTACTCTGGGCACTAGCACCACCCAAGGGTAGCGAGCATCGTTCATCAGCAGAGCGCGGCAAAGCGGTAGGTCGGCGAGGGGAAAGGTATCGGCCTCTAAGCGTGGATCGATTTCAAAGGTTGCCAAACGGAGTGCTCCTAAGCCAAACGGTTAGACTAGCATCATAGCAGGCAACGGTTATGTCAGGGAAAACAGGCGAAATGATTAAAACCTGTTACGCTGAAAACACTCCCAGGCGGTAAGGCTGCCGCCGGAGCTTCCCGATGTTGAATGACTTGTTAAGGAGAACACCATGAAAAAACTACTGGCGACTAGCTTTATCTGCTCATCACTGCGGGTGCTCTAGCGGGCTGCAACACCATTGCAGGGGCAGGACAAGACGTTGAAGAGGGCGGCCAAGCAGTACAGGACGCCGCGAGTTAAGGTTCGGTCTAACGGTTTATTGTACAATGTGCGGGCTAGGCAGCAATGCCTGGCCCGCACTGCTATCGAGACAGGGATTTGTGGAGGAAGGTAAACAATGACGCCAGGAAAGCTTTGGATGACCACCACTCAGCGCCATATAAAAGGTCTGGGCAGTGCGCTGGCCGTGATGCTGCTAGCCGGGTGTAGCAGCGCGCCCAATGAGTCCGCTGCGCCTAAGCCGCCGACGGTTGATCAAACCGCGCCAACTAGCCAAGCATGCGATGCCAGCGCCGTGCAGTATGCCATTGGTGCGCCCTTTGATGAGGCCAACGTGGCGACTCTAGAAGAGCAGAGTGGCGCTCGTCAGGTGCGTGTGCTGCGCCCCGGCACTGCCGCGACCATGGATTTCCGTGACGACCGGCTCAATATTCATCTGGAAAGCAACGACATGATTGAGGCGCTGCGCTGCGGCTAACGCAAAATCAGCCATACGCAGGCGGCGCTTACGCGTGCGCTGTCCATTGTGCGCGCGAGCCTAGAGCAGCCGCCCCTGGCAACCGCAACGGTCTAGCTAGTCGTAGCGGTCTTTCCAGCCTTGGTGGCGTACCTGCTCTTTAAGCATTTCGAGTACGTCGTAAAGCACTTGCTCGGTCACTTTTGCGCTGGAGTCGTCGACGGTTAGCCAGCTGTCAAAGCCATTTTCAGCCGTGCGCTCCACGAGCTGGCGGAAGGCGGGGGAGTGCATGCCCTGGGCCATTTCATCCACCAAACGCTGGGCCACGTTGCTAATGGATGCCTGCATCGCACTGGACGCGGTTTGCCCCATGGGTAAACGGTGCAGCCGTCGAATTTCCGGGCTCTCCCGCAGCGTGCGGCTCACCAGGTCATCGATGGCCGCCATAATGGCGGGGCGATTTTGCTGATAGGCTCGGCCTGCCGTGGCCTCTAAGCGCTCGGCAATTTCATGGATCAGCTGGGTTTTACGCGGCATGATCACCCGCTCGATGACGCGCTCGGTGAGCGAGTCGCTGGCCACGATCTGCTCCTGAACATTGCCCAGCAGGCGTAGCGCAATACGGTCAGAGAGTTCTTCCAGCAGAATATCGTAGTACTTAGCGAAGAACTGATAGATCGTCCAGTGGGTGACGTTAATCAAGCGCAGCCGATGCAAACGGTGCAGGAGCGCTATAACGCGAAACACGCGCAGCCAACGGAACCCGCTGAGCGGAATGCAGCCCAGCACGTCGTACCAGTGTACGAAGGGATAGAAAAACCAGCGGTGATAGCGCCGCTCGGCAATCGCCACGGCCCAGCCCAGTAGAACATCGGCAATAAAGAAGCTGACAAAGACCAGGTCAATGGCAATAAATCGGCTGTGAATCGCCGTATCGTAAAAACGGTGAAAACCAGGCGCGATAGCGGCAATCGCTTGGTTGATCGGGCCAATCAGAAACAGTGAGTCAAACAGCAGCAGGCTAAGGTTAATAATAACGGCGGCGAGGATCAGCAGATCCCAGCCGATGTGCGCATACTCAACGGCCTTGGGCAGGTGGGGATAGCGCTGCCTGATGGGCATGATGACTCCTTGTCGTTGAAAGTAGAGCAGCGCTTAGCGCTGCTGGTGATGCTGCTGGGTCAGCTCCTCTTCGCGCTCTGCCTGCTTACGCAGCTTCTTGCGCAGCGCCGCCTTTTCGAAGCGCAGCTTCTGTAGCGGGGTCTCCAACGCCAGGGGCGGCACCCGGGCAGGTTTGCCGTTGGCGTCCACGGCTACCATGGTGAGGTAACAGCTATTGGTATGGCGAATCAGCTTCTGGCGAATATCCTCGGCCACTACCTTAATGCCAATTTCCATGGAGGAGCGCCCCACATGGTTCACGCTGGCGAGAAACGTCACCAGCTCGCCCACATGGATTGGCTGTTTGAACAGCACTTGATCCACCGATAGCGTCACCACATAGTGGCCGGAGTAGCGGCTGGCGCAGGCGTAGGCGACTTCATCGAGCTTTTTAAGAATAGCACCGCCGTGCACTTTACCGCTGAAGTTCGCCATATCCGGCGTCATCAAGACCGTCATGGAGAGCTCGTGCTGGCCCGGTAAGGCGCTGTGTTCAAGGCTCTGGTCTGAGGCGTTGGGTACAGCAGAGGCGTCGGACATAAAAGTCACCTTACGATTAAAAATGCCCGCCCCCAGGCGATACCACAGGGGCGGGCGTTGACATCGTGCTTAGCTGCTTAGAACCACACTAAGCCCACGGAAATGATAATACCGGTAATCAACAGCTGGATCAGGCAGAAGCCCATGATGTCCTTAGCTTTCAAGCCGGCAATCGCCAGTACTGGCAGTGCCCAGAAAGGTTGCAGCAGGTTAGTCCAGGCGTCTCCCCAGGCCACCGCCATGGCCACGCGGGCAATATCGGCCCCCAGCGCTTCTGCGGCAGGCAGCATGACCGGCGCTTGTACCGCCCACTGACCACCGCCGGAAGGCACGAACAGGTTCACGATACCGGCGCTAATGAACGACCAGAACGGCAGCGAGTTAGCGGTTGCAAACGAGACCAGCCATTCGGACATGCTCTGTGCAAGGCCCGACTGCACCATGATCGCCATAATGCCCGCATAGAAGGGGAACTGAATCACGATACCCGCGCCGCCTTTAATGGCCTCGTTCAGGCTAGTGAGCAGGTTACGGGGCGTGCGGTGCAGCACGATCGCCAGGAACAGGAACATGAAATTCACCACGTTCAGGTTCAGGCCGCCGCCGCGCAGAATGAAGTGGTCGAGCAGGAACAGCAGGCCAGGTACACCTACCAGCAGGGCCAGCGGCATGCTGTTTTCGAGCTTTTCGGCAGGTCGCGTGATGCGGCCTACGGGCTCTGGCTCGTCGTCTAGCAGTTTGGGATCGACGTACACGCTGTCTTTTTCATCGGGCAGCATCATACGGTTGACCAGCGGTACGGCGATAAAGAGACACACCACAATGGCCAAGTTGAAGAAGGCGAAAATGGTCGAACCCGTGCCAATGACACCGATCTGATCGGCAGAGAAGTGGCCTTCGGTGGCAATCGTCAGCGGCACCGAACCGGCCAAGCCGCCGTGCCACACCACGAAGCCCGAGTAGGCGCTGGCCACCAACAGGCGGTAATCGACCTTGATCAGCCGGGCCAGCTCTTTGGCGAACAGAGCACCGACCACCAGGCCAAAGCCCCAGTTGATCCAGCTAGCGGCTAAAGAGACCAGCGTGACGAGAATAATCGCGCCGCCGGGCGACTTCGCAGTACCGGCAATTTTTTGCAGAATGCGTTTCACGGGCGGAGAGCTTGCCAGCATGAAGCCGGTGACCAGCACGAGCAGCATCTGCATCGAGAAGGTCAGTAAGCCCCAGAAACCGTCGCCCCACATACGCAGCACGGCCAAGGGTGTTTGGCGCTCTACCGCGATGGCGGCGACGGCAGCAATCAGGGTTAGCAGGAGAACGAAGATGTACGGGTCTGGTAAATAACGCTCGACCAGCTTAACTGCTGGTTTTGATATGAGTTTTAGCATGGAGTGCTCACTTTATTCGTTATTAGGAAGTGCGCGGCTAATATACGGCGGTGCGGCACAATTTTCACCCCTCAACGGCCAATGCGCAGAGTGCTTAGCTTCTACACATAACGTTACGTTAGCGCAGTTTGCTAGCCCTGCCCGTTGTGGCGTTCAACGCTGCTAATCAAAGGTGAGAAACGCTGGATGACGGCCGCCAGCGGGTCAGCCGGTAGTGCCGATAATAGCCAATGAGCACGGCCGAGCGGGTGAGCATAAAAAGTGTGAAGGCTAGCCAGAGGCCGTGATTGCCCAGCCCCTGGCATAGCCACCAGCTAGGCAGGTAGACCGCGAGGCCCGCAAAAATGCTGTTGCGCATCTCGCGTACCGCCGTGGTGCCGATAAACACGCCGTCAAGCAGGTAGCTCCAGACGGCAATCAGCGGCATGACCACCATCCACGGCAAATAGCTGGCGGCGGTGGCGCGCACGTCGCTCAGTCCAGTCAGTAGGGCGATCAGTTGATTACCACCCAGGGCAAAAAGCAGCGCCGCCGCAGCGGATGTCCAGAAAGAGAACTGTGCCGTGGCCCGCACCGTGGCGGCAAACTCTCGCCAATCGCGACGCCCGTAAGCGCGCCCTACTAGCGACTCAGCCGCGTGGGCAAAGCCATCCAGCGCGTAGCTGGTCAGCATAATAAATTGCAGCAGCACGGCATTGGCGGCGAGCACGGTATCGCCCTGACGGGCGCCTTGCGCTGTAAAAAACGCCATGGCAAATAGTAGTCCAAGCGTTCGCACAAACAGGTTCGCATTAACACTAAATAACGCCGAATAGGCCTGCAGTGCCAATAGGCGCTGGCGTTGAAAGTGGCCTTCAAGATGCCCCAGCTGGCGCAGCACCAAGTAGCCACCGAACAGCAGCGCGCTGTAGTCAGCGAGCACGCTAGCCAGCGCTACGCCGTTACTGGTCATCCCTAAGTCCACCACGAACCATAGGTCAAGCACGATATTGACGCTGTTGGTCAGTACTAGAATCATCAGCGTGACGCGGGAGTTCTGCTGCCCTAAAAACCACCCCAAAATGGCGTAGTTGGCCAGTACGGCAGGGGCAGACCAGAGGCGAATCTCGGCATACTCGCGGGCCAGCGGCGTGGCCTGTACGCTGCCATCTAGTAGCCATAGGCCAAGCGAGATGAGCGGTGTGCCAAACACGATTAATAGTGTGCCGATGACACCTGCCATGATCAGCGACTGGCCTAGCAAGTTGCGCACGTCACTAGGCGACTCGCGCCCTATGGCCTGGGCGACCAGTCCGGTGGTGCCCATACAGGCACACTAAGGTTGGAAAGATTGACACTTCTTATGGATGCCCCGAATTCTCTAGGTTTTTGGGTGTCAGGTGTTTATTTTCTTTGACAGCATAAATTGGGTGTTATATTTGACACATTGACAAGGTTATTGCGGAAATTTGTCAAATAAATGAGGTTGCCTAGCGCTTGCAGAGGGTGTTTAAAAGTGCCCCGGAAATGATGAGCACGCCTCCAGCAATCGTCCATACAGTAGGGACTTCAGAAAAGATGCTCCAGCCCAGTATTGCGGAGAAAACGACCTGGACATAGGCGTAGGCTGTTACCTTGCCAGCCTGTTCTGCAGCCATCGCTTTAGTTAGTCCAATTTGACCGACCTGTGTGAATATGCCAACCAAAATGAGCAAGGCCAGTTCTTCCAAGCTGGGTGTTACAAAGCTGTCACCTAAGAGTACGACCGAAACAGGAAAGGCAATCAAAGGGAAGTAAAATATGATTACACTAGAATCATCAGTTCGACTCAGTTGCCGCACCATCACATAGGCCAATGCACTGCCCAAGGCGCCAATTAAGGCTGCTAAGATGCTAAGAGGGGGGGTGCCTGTGAGTAGCCCGTCTCGAAGGTTGGGCTGCATCATTGCGATCACACCAACGATACTCATGCCAATACAAAGCACCGTCGCGATCTGAATACGCTCCTTAAGGAACCATAAGGCAATCAAGGCGGTAAACGCAGGGTACGTATATTGTAGAACTGTGGCTTCTGCTAATGATAGCGTGGATACTGCGTAATACACGCATATAAGAGTGAGTGCACCGACCGTACCCCTAGCAATTAGCAAGGGTTTGTTGTTGCCCCAGACAGACAAGCGTTTGCGCTTTATGTCCAAGTAGCTCAACACAAGAGAGATGACAGCTCGGAACGCAACGATTTCGAGTACTGGAATGCCGCGATCTGCAGCACTTTTGACACATGCAGTCATTAGCGCGAAGCCGAGTGCTGACAGCAGCATGTAACGAGCGCCAGTTGAGAGATGCACTAAAGAGGTTTCCTTGATCATATCCGTTTTTGTTGGCGAATACTAAATGAAGCGCAGATGCTTTGCTATGCAACCCCAATCTGCTGGTTGAATACGGCGGTTTGAAGCACTTCGATATTGTGGTAGCTAATCCGCCGTTCTCGTTGGAGAAGTGGGGTGTTGAGGGCGCCGAGAGCGACCCTTATGCCCGGTTCCGCCGTGGCTTGCTGCCCAATACCAAGGTGATTACGTCTTCATTCTGTACATGATCGAGACGATGAAGCCCAAGACGGGCCGCATGGCGGTTGTCGTGCCCCGTGGCGTGCTGTTCCGTGGCTCTAGCGAAGGCAGGAGTGAGTGCTTCGATCATTTGAGCTGACTCGGAGATAGCCGATCGTTGCCATTGAGCTGCATCCTCAATTTTGGATCATAAGGTGGGTTTTTTTTGAACCTAGGCCATAACCAAAAGAGACACTTATGACCTATTTGAATTCAAAGATAATAGAAGGGGGTCAAAAGGTACACTTTTTGACCCATAAATCTTGCAGAGGCTGAGTCTATATAAGAGACAAAAGATGCTGGCGGTAATATTCTGAGAAGCTTAGCGTTAGTAATGGAGGCTCAAGAGACAGCATCTCACGCTCATTAATGTTTTTTGTAGATAACGGTTGGCCATTGTCTGCAGCTGACCCACTCTCATCAGTGCCGTGCATATGACTGGAACGCGCTTTCTCTAATCGTAGGTTTAGCTTTTGGTTTTGAAGCATTGCCTGGTCTTCGGGAAGATCGTCAGCAATTCGCTGCGAATATTTGCGCAGTAGCGGCTCGGCGATCACATAGAGCCACGCTTTATCATCTGAGTCGCCCATTTTGCGTAAAATACGGCCTAAAACCTGCCTGTAATGCAGCTCCGTGCGAATCCTGCTTAGGTACGCACATACGCATAATCGTTGAATATCTGTTCCTTCGGAAATCATGCTTACCGCAACAATCCAGCGCGTACTGTTATATCGGTATTGGTCAATTAGCTGATGCGCCTTCGGTATTCGGCTAGTCACCACTACATAGCTTTGACCTTTGTGGCGCAAAAGCTCGGCGATCTGATGGGCATGCTCAATGTCAGTAGCCACTACTAGACCGCCAGCATTAGGCACACTGTTCCGTTCTTGGTTAAGTCGGTCAATGCTTAGGTCTAGCACCGCATTCAGGATATCGTCGTGTCGCAACAGGTCTTCGTAGCTGATTGGCGATTCACTGAGCAACTGTTGAAATGAGGAAAACGCTTTTACCGATGCTGTACTCTCGTCCTCTTCGGTCAAGCGGATCAATGGGTTATCGATAAGCGTAATTCGTGGCGAGCGACATACGGCGTCTTTAATAGCGGATTTCAGGTCATAACGGTAATCGCAGATGAGCTTGCCTTCTGGATCGCTGTAGCGAGCTAATGCGATAGGTAATTCATCTGAACGCCAAGGCGTTCCTGACAACCCTAATGTGTAGGTAGCCGCATTTTGGATACGCTGAATTATCTGCTGGCCCCACGTGTTGCTGAGGAGCGGATCATGGCCTGCACAGTGATGTATCTCATCAAAAATGGCCAAGGTGCGATATTCTGTGAATAACGCCCAAAAATCCTCAGGGTGATATTCCATAGATTGGTAGGTATAGGCAGCCCCTACCGACGCAAGCGTATCGCCAAACCGCTGATTCAATACAACAGTAAAGGTGCGCTGGATGCCAGCCACCACTTCTCTGGTAGGTGCAAAGCAGATAACAAAATCAATATGTTCTTCTTCAAGGAGCCATCGTGTAATTTCAGCTGCCAGTAGAGTTTTACCGCTCGCAGGTGTTGCTTGCACGAAAAAGTCGCTATGAATTAAGTAGTGAACCTTCGCTAGCTGAGTTATTGTCAAATTCTGTGTATGGCCGGTCAGGCGGCAGTCCTGTCTGACTGATCGGTCAAGGGTTCGCCGTCCTTGAACTGGACGTTGTTCACGACCAGCTCCAGCTTGTTGAACCCCTTGATCCGCTTCCAGCGCT
>NZ_JBSXNH010000085.1:0-2871 GCF_056857535.1 Vreelandella sp. L-25 | reverse complement strand
CGCTTCAGGTAGGGCGGCAACAGCGCGCTGCTGAAGGTCACCCCGTCGCCACTGCGGTCACGGACGCGGGGCACCTTGATCTCGACGTCGCCGATACCGGTTTGCACGGTGCGCTCCGGCAGGTAGCCGTTGCGGACGACGGCACGGCGACCGTCTTCCAGCGTCTTCTCGGCGTACTGCTCAAGGAACGTGCTCAACTCGACCTCCACGGCTTTGGCGATCAGATCTCGGGCACCTTGGCGAAGCAATTCATGCAGCGGGTCGGTAGCACCAGTGTCTGGTTGCGTCACGGCTTGGAGAGTAGAATTGCTCATGGCGTATCCGTCCTATGTTGGTTGTGATCTGGCGAGATCAATCAACAGGATACGCCACCCTCTCTACTGCCCTCCATACACAAGAACTGAGCTTAACTCTGAGGTGTCAGCGCCACTTAGAAAGTCAGGCAACTCCACCTCAGACCAGCCAAGCGATAATAACCATCTGGCAAGCTCTGAACGGCTTACATCAAAATCAAAGTCAAAATCACCTTCACTAGAAGCCAAGACATCAAAATCAATACTGTCCACCAGATCGTAAGCGATTAACTCATAGAAAATAGTGCTGGTCGTTATGCCAATCTGTTTACCAGTAACATCTATGTCCTTTGCTATCGTATCTTCTTGTGGCTCAGATAAGCGCTTCCAAACCCTTATAAGACCTTTATCTTCTTCATCTGAAGGTTGAATCTCGCCCTTAATAACAGCCCTTTTCAACCTGCCAAGCCACGCGGTAGCGCTAACCAGTTGCTCTTTTTGTCTAACCTCTCTCTCGTAAGCCCATCTGATAGAGGCAAACGGCCCCCACAGCGCATCATCCAAAGCCAGCGTAGGGCAGTCCGGGTCTACCTCCCAAGGATCGATACCTGCTAATAGCAAGCATGCGTTGTCTATACGGATATGGCTTTGTGATCGCCAGATATTCATTGGTGTCATACAGCGCTACTCCTAACGCTTGCACTCCAAGTAGGTTGGCTGGCTAACGCGGTGGAGTTATCCGCGCTTTCGGGTGTACGGCCCTAGCCAGCCAAAGCGTGCAGCAGTGGCCGCGTTACTCTTCTAGCGTGAGTTGGCGTACATGGATGCCCATAGCGGTCGCCAGCTTCTTTAGGGTGGTGTGGCGGGGCTTAGCGTTGGCGCTTTCCCACTGGGCAACTTGTGCCTGGGATACGTTCAAGCGTCTTGCTAGCTCGGCTTGTGTGACGCCAAGGTATTCACGCCAGCAGCGGGTTAGCGGCACATCATCGACCAAGTGGCGGCTGACAATTTCGTGAGGCAGCGTCAACGCATCCACTTCCCCGGCACGCTCTACCAGGGCAGTAAATTGCTCTAACGGCAGCACGGCATAGCGGCGGCCTGCCTGTTCGCTAATCTGGTAATCAATAGGTGCGTTCATCGCGTTTTTTCACCTCCTCGATAGAGACCACTCGCAGGCCCGTTTCCACATCGAAAAGCACGCGATAACGGCCTACACGTAGGCGATATTGGTACTGGTGGCGGGTGAGGGGCTTAATGTCGTGGGTCTCTTTACACTCTGGCCAAGTGGCTAGGCTGCCCACCCGTTTAATGACCATGGCGCGGTCAGACGCATGTAACTTCTTGGCTTGTTTGGCCGCTTTGAGCGTCCATTGCACTTGATAGGTCATAAGGTTTTATAAGTTTAGGCGTTGGTTGAGACAACGGCAAGCGCTGGCAGCGTTTCTTGTGTAGCGTTCGGCGTCTGCTTTACCAGTGTTTCTACAATGTCGCGGGTGTGATCTGGGCGCAGGTGGGCGTAATGCTGAATGGTGGTCTGTATATCGCTGTGGGCCATGAGTTTAGAAACGGCGAGTAAGTCAGCTCCCGCCATCACCAGTTGAGAAGCGAAGTTGTGGCGCAGGGTATAAAGCACCAATTCATCAGGTAGCCCGGCAAGCGTGCGCACTCTGGCCCATGGCTTCTGCATGGCTGTTCTATCAAAGCGCTTTCCTGTTTGCGGGTTGGGGAATACTAAGCCGTTTTTGGGCTTGCCTTGCTGTTCATGCCAAACATTCAGCACATAAGCGGCAGCGCTGGAAAGCGGAAAGGTCATAGGCTCAGCGTGGTGGTGCGCGGTTTTCTCTATGGTTTTGCGGATCGTCTTAAACGCTAAGTTGACGTGCTCCCAACGCAGGCCCGTAATATCACCTGGTCGAAACCCGGTGTAGTACATGGTCAGCACCCAAGGCATCACATGATCCACATACGTAACGTGATCCAGGTCGGGCAGGTAGGCTTTGCCATGGGCGCGGCTGTTGCGGCGCTGCTCGCGCTTTTCCTGTTGATAGGCTTCAAGGCCAGCAAACAGCGCTTTCACTTCATCCGGTTCTAAGTAGCGACGTTGGCTTGCCTGCTCGGCTAAGTCGTCATCATTCAGGGCTGGGCGCTGTAAGTTCACACGCGCCAGCGGGTTGGTGGGAATCACGTCACGTTCAGCGGCATGGGCGAGAAGGCCGCACAACGCATCAAAGGAGCGCTTAAGCGTACTAAATGCGCGTGGCTTGTCGGCGCTCTCCTGCTCGGCCTGCCAGCGCTCTACATCTGCACGGGTAATATCGCCCATTGGCTTTGCCAGCCAGCTAGCAGCCTGTCGGTCTTTCCGTTGCACCGTGAGATACTGTCCACCGTCATCGCCGAGCTGAGAAGATCGCCATGAGCCGCTTCATCCCTGTGGATGGCCAGACCGATTACCTGCTGCCGCCTTCGGTAGACGAGTGGTTGCCCGATGGTCACCTGGCGCGGTTCGTTGTCGATGTTGTCGAACAACTGGACCTCTCGACGTTGACCCGGCGTTACATGGGGCGGGGTTCCAAGGCAC